>DATALK010000142.1:0-13682 GCA_036261085.1 Phototrophicaceae bacterium
ATCAAGATTCAGGCGCAGCGCCTCGCTCAAGCCTCCCGGATAGAATGTGCTGCAATTGTTGTCCGTCAGCAGTCGAACCCGGTGCAACCCGGAATCCAGGCCGGTGATGCCATACCCTAAGGGGCGGTTATAGATATCGGACATCGACAGATACATCTGGTAAGTTTGTGACCCGTTAGTGCCCGTGACTTGCACCGGGTCAACCGTGATGTCCCAGCAGCCTTGACTTGCCCCCATCGCGGTATAGAGAATAAAGCCGCTGCCGTTGATATAAAACGTAACGGCGCTGTTATCCTGGGTGGTTTGTTTCATATAACCACCTTGTGGCCGGTAAGCCGACGTTATCCCCACAACGGCCTGCGTTGTGGTAATCCAATTGGTCGGGACTTCATAGATCAGGCTGGCATCCGTTTCCTGTACCAGGCCGCGCGCGGGGGTCAGGATATTGTAGGTCTGCGGACGCAGATAGTCCAGCGCAAAATCGCCCCCGGCAGCCACCTCCAACCGAACCCGATGGGTACCGGTGGGAACCACCTTGAGCGCCGTATTTTTCAAGCACCAGAGGACAAAACCGTTGCCCGTGCTATCGGTGAGGGTGGTCATTGGGACGTTATCAATAAAAACCTGCAACTGGCCGGGAGTCCGGTCTGAGCTGGCTGTGAAGCGCTGGTAATTGATACACAGGTCATTGCCGCTGAATTGGAACGAAACCTCGCTGCCGGATTTGAGGGTGCGAACGGTGGAACTGAGCGCGCCAGAGACGGTTTGATCTATCCACAGGCCGCGATACGCCAGAGAGGTTGAACGCTCGTCCGTGTTAAGATTGGCGGCCAGCGTCCCCAGGGTCGAACCTTGCACGGCATCCAGTTGCAGTTCATTGGCGCCAGTACCGTTATACCGGATTTCAACCACATGGGCCATCGTCACCAGGCCGTCAATAGTATAGGGACGAACAACGTCGGTTGCCGCCAAGTTGCTGATCGAAATCGGTACGCCGTTGTCAATAACCACAATCATATCGGCATAGGAGGCCGCACTGCCGGTCATACGAAAAATGGTGAGCGCATTCCCGGTAAAACGAAAAGTGACTTTGGCTCCAGAAGTGTTGGTTTCCCGCAGTGTACCGTAGTAGGCCACCGTCGTTGCGACTTTTAAATCAGACCACGCGCCGCCGTTATCAATTGTGGTATAGGTCAGGCGCGCGTCTCGATCATCCACTTTGCCGGTAATCGCCGTTTTGATTAGGGTCGTGTCATAGTCATAGGTGCGAATGCGATCCAGATCAACCACCCCAGCGGCAGTACTGTCGCGCATGATACGAACCGAATTCCATTGGCCGGGAGTCGCGCCGGGGATGGCGATGGTGACTGCCTGATTGCCTTTGAGAATCGCACCGCTGCTATCTACCGTATAGGGCGTATCCGTCCCATTGCCTGAGTTACCATCCATATCTACCGGTACGCCGTTGGCCCAGACCCAGATTTTCACCTGGCCCTGCGCTGGCCCTACCGTCCGCACATAGTCAAATTTGGTGCCCCGGAAGCTGAAGTTGGCCGCCGCGTTCAAGTCGGTGGTCTGCTGTGTGTACGATCCTGACGCTCCGGCAACCGCGCCCCGCGTCCACATGCCGCTGTAAGCAATATAAGCGGCATTTTCTTGGTAGTCCACGTTGTTGGCGAGCATGGCCGCGTTCAGCCGCAGTTGCAAAATCTGGTTGTCAACCGCTGCACCATTCGTGCCCACCGCGATGTAATAGGTCTGACCGGCTTGTAAAGCTACTGCCTTTTGCGGGAGCGGCGGTGTCGCCGAACAATCCATTTCGGTTAAAGCTCCGGCGCTGCCCCGGAAGACTCCAAAAACCGGCTCGTAACTGGAACCCACCAGGCTGATCTGATAGTAGCCGGAAACACTGGGGCGGTAGCTGTACCACAGCGTTTGTTCGCGGGCAGCACCACAAATCTGAGGATCGCCCGGATGTTTGGTGACACTCAGGCTGTGAATCGGCTGGGTTACGGTATAAGGCGCCGTGCTGATGACGGTTGCGGCTTCAAAAACATCGTTCGCCAACGTGACTTCACAGGTGTTGGAATTGCTGTTCCAGTTCATGGCCCGGTAAGCATCCAACAGCCCCACCCCGTAATACCGTGCGTCGTGGTCAGTGTTCGGGTCGGCGGTTTCCGGGCGCGCGCCGCATTTGAGCGCATCCCAGACCGTAGCGGGCGTGGTAGCGACTTTGGCGCTGATGAGCAGCGCGGCCACACCGCTGACATGCGGGGCCGCCAGCGAAGTACCAACAAAACTGTTGGTGTAACCATCATTAGCGCCCTCTGGATCGGTAATATCCAGTGGGAAGGTACTCATTACGCCAATGCCGGGCGCGCTGATGTCAACGGTTGAGGTATTGTCTACCGCACCGTTAAAGTTGGAGCGATTCCAGACAACACCATCCGCGTCATGCGCCCCCACGCCGATGACGCCGGGGAAGTTAGCCGGATACCGGGCCAGGCCGTCGGGGGGCGCACCGGCGGCACTGTTGCCCGCCGCCGCCACCACGACCACATTCTTCGACAGGGCATAATTCACCGCGCCTTTAATGGTTTCCGAAGGAAGCTCAGTTATAGGGTCGACGCCGCAGGTGAGACTCAGATTGATGACTTTGGCCCCTTTATCCACCGCGTGAACAATGCCTGCCGCCACCAGGAAATTGGAACACTCAGAGATATATTTACCCGTGCCCACTTCATCATAATGTGGGACGCAAACCTTGAGCGGCATGATTTTGGCATTGTAGGCAATCCCGGCCACGCCCACCGTATTGTTGGCCGCTGCGGCAATAATCCCGGCGACCAGCGTCCCGTGTCCATCGTCATCATCGGGAATGGCATCTTCGTTCACAAAATCCCAACCGGGAACCACTTTGTACTTCAATTCCGGGTGCTGCAAATCCACACCCGTATCCAACACCGCGATGACCACCCCCGTTCCGCGCGCGGTGGATAAATCCCAGGCTAACTCCGTCGCTGTACCGCCATCATACTCTGCTGGCTGTTCAGGGAAATTAGTATTTCTGATCTTCAAGTTCCACTGTGCGCCGCTTTTAAACAGGCTGTCATTAGGAATGTAGGCGGCTTCGCAGACACCAACGGATTCTTCGGTGGTTGCGCCCACCAGGGGCGCCGCCGCCGCGCTGACCAAGCCCGATTCCGAAGAGGCCGCCACCATAGGCATCGCCACCGGAACCAGCGCGAGAATCGCGCCGATGGCGGGAATCCGTTTGAGTTCAACGGCATTCCGCGCGGCCAGCAGCGCCTGAATCTCGGCCTCCGTCGCGGCGGGATCATAATGGAGAATGATTTCCTGCGTGGGTGCGGGCGTCGTGGGTTCGATAATAACTTCGCTCGGCGCGGCGGCCAGGACATTCACCGTGAGTGTCACCGAAGTCATCACCCCGGCAGGATTAATCGCCGTGAGTTGGATCAGATCCGCGCCCGTAAAATTCGCTGGCGGCAGATACAGCAGTTCGACCAGGGTGCTAAACGGCGCGGTGATTTCAACCGGGTCGGTCAGCGTGAGGGTCACATTGCCCAGCGGCAGGGGTTCCATAACCGCGACGCGCACCGCTCCCGCCTCGTCGCTGGCGCTGAAATTCAGCGTGAGCGGGATGCCCACTACCGCTTCAAACGTGTCGCCCTCCGGCAGATTAAACACCGGCGGCGCGGCGACGCTGGTCGGGACAGCGGTCTGTTCCGGGGTCGCTTCCGGCGTGGTTTCTAGTGTTGGCAGCACCACCGGTGTCGTTTCTGGCGTGACCACTTCTAACGTAACTTCCGGCGTCGGTGTTTCCTGAGTGGGTTCCAGCGGTGGCGGTTCCGCCGTCGGTGGCTCCAAAGTGGGTTCGACGGTTGGCGGCGGTGGTTCAGGCGTCACATCGGCGGGCGTCGCTTCCGGCGTGACTTCCTGGGCGGCCATCGGATTGACCGCACTCAGGAGGATCATAACGAAGAGACTCAGCAGAATGATAAAGGGGCGTTTTGAGTACAGTTTCATGAGGTTACTCCGCAATTTGAATAGCTGGCGGGCGCGGGGGCAAAATACTGGGGTCATAAATCAGCCGACCATCACTACCGTCATAACTAATTTCGTTGGCGAGGACTGAACCAATCATTTGTATCTTGGAACCGGAAACATCCATACCGCCTTTCGGCGCATAAAAGACCCCCCAGGTATCGTCGCCACCAGAGAATTTGATGACATTTTCGCCACATTTATCACTGGTATCGGCGGCAGAGAAAAACAGAATGCCAGGGTAACGAATCTTGCGTGTGCCAACGGGATTCATAACCTCGCCGTAAAAACGCAGATAGTTGCCTTTGGTATTCCCGGCGATGATTTTTCCCGTAGCCACAATGGTGACACCTTTGACCGTATCAAAGGTTAAACCATTCTGGAAGTTCACATCACCAGCCACATAGTACAAGCCGGCCAGCATTCGGTTCTTGGGATACCAGGTAGATTTACCGGCATTCCAATCAGGATCAGGACTGGTGCTACTGGCAACATCATAATGCAGAGTGACATTGTTATAAACAGCGCCGCCGGGAGCATATAGGCGAATTTCCAGATTCATTGGATCAGGACGGGTGGCAACACCGCTTTTCGGATAACCGGCATCCCAGATTGCATTATTCCCGGAAATGCCATTAACGGCTTCCACTGGCCCATGAATGACACCATTTGACCCTTGAACCTGAATTTCATTATTACTAAAGAGACCGCCTTCGATGTAGCTGTTGGCACCGCCCCATTTCACGGTATGCTGACAGACGGAAGAACCCGCCCACAGGCCCGGAACGGTAGTCGGATCAAACGCTGGGTAACACAACCCAACGGCAGAGTTGCTCACTTTGAGCGGTTCCTTATAAACCACCTGAATGAAATACGAGGGCTTGATTGCCTCAATGACCACTTCCACAAAGTCAGGGTCATCTTTACGGGGGCCATTCAGGGGCGGGTTGTTCACGGAGACAGTATTGGTTCCGTCATTGGTAAAGCCGTTTTTCGCGGCGGCGTCCAGCCCGGCTTGCTCCCAATTCGGGCTTCTGGTACATTTGGCGTAGGCGGCGGCCAGCGCCGCCGAGTCGGTAGCGTTCTGCGCCTGCCGCCACAGCAGGAAGAGGCCACCGCCGTCAATTGCCAGCCCCAGGAAGGCGATCAGGGCCAGCATAATCAGGGCGATCAGAACAATCGCCTGTCCAGCTTCACCCCGCCGCTCGGCGGGGTGGGTCGTTGCAAACGTCTTGGTAGGGATAGTCATAGCTTGCTCCCGTATGAATTAGGGCAGAATAGTGCCGATACCCTGGGCAACTTCCAGGAATGAGTTGGTAGGGTTCGTCAGTTCGACATAGAAGGTTTCCAGCCCTTCTCCCTTTTTGTTCGGATAAACCAGCACGGGAAGGGTCTGGGTGGTGACACCCGGATAAAAAATCAGCTTGCCAGCGCTGTAAACAAAGTCCCCGGAAGCAGAAGTCGCTGTGCTGCTTTTGGTTTCATACCAAACGGTGGTGATTTCCAGGCTGGGATTGGTCAGTGTGACTGTAAAGTTATACTGGGTGGCCTTCTTGGGGGCTGTAATGCTCAGATTGTCAATCCGAATGCCAACCACGTTGGTGGGCAGCGTCCCGTCATGGAGTTCCTGATCGTCACGTTTCCCATCCCCATCGGAGTCGGCTTTGGCACAGTCGGTGTGATGGACAAAGGTTTCGTCGTAGTCATTTAACGTGTCACCATCAGTGTCGGGCAGCGCCGGATTGCAGAAATAAGTCAGAACTTCGTCGCCATCCTTCAGCAGTTCACCATCCGTATCTTGCGCCAGCGGGTTGGTCTTGTAGTCGTAGATTTCGGCGCCGTCACTCAGTTTGTCAGCGTCCGTATCCGCTTTCAGCGGGTCGGTAGTATATTGTTTCACTTCCCCACCATCATTCAGCCGGTCACCATCAGTATCAGCTTTCAGCGGGTCGGTTTTATACTGCATGACCTCTTCATAGTCAGTCAGACTATCGCCATCGGTGTCCACCTTCAGCGGGTCGGTTTGATAGGTCATCACTTCCTGAAAATCATTCAGACCATCGGTTTCTGTATCCGCTCGGGTCGGATCGGTGAAATATGTCTTGACCTCGACCCCATCCAGCAGCGTTTCACCATCGGTATCAGGCTTCGTTGGGTCCGATTTGTACTGTCGAATTTCTTCGCTGTCGGTCAGTGTATCGCTGTCAGTATCCGGTTTTGTCGGATCGGTTTTATAGGTGATCGCTTCTTCATAATCATTCAGGCCGTCGCCATCGGTATCCGGTTTCATCGGGTCAGTTTTATAGGTGATCGCTTCTTCATAATCGGTCAGGCCATCACCATCGGTATCCGGTTTTTTCGGGTCGGTGCGGTAGGTATCCACTTCCTGACCGTCCGTCAGTCCTTCGTCATCGCTGTCGCTGTCCAGCGGGTCGGTGCCATAAGCGTACACTTCTTCGTAATCATCCAGCCCATCGCTGTCGGTATCCGCCTGGGTTGGATTGGTGCCGCGCATTTCTTCACATTCGTTATCACACTTCTCGCCGTCGGGGTCATCCGTGCCGGTGTAACGCAGATCACCGAAATACATCCGTTCCCATTCATCGGCCAGACCATCGTTATCGGTATCGTACAGTTCCGCGTCTTTGAGTTCTTCCGGTGTATTAAAGACCCGTGGGTCGGTGTGATAGCGATAAATTTCATCGCCGTCGCGGGCGCCGTCACCATCGGTATCGGGGTTCAGCGGGTCGGTGCCGTACTGGTAAATTTCTTCGGCATCGGTCAGACCATCGGCATCGGTGTCGGGATGATGACAGTAGGTGTTGTGTTCTACTTCCAGATTATCAGGTAATGGCCCCGCGCCACCCTTAAGACTGTCACCATCGGTGTCTACCAGCAGGGGATTGCAGCGATAGGTATTCACTTCCGCCCCATCCAACAGGGTGTCGCCATCCGTGTCGGGGATCAGGGGTTTGGTCGTGAGGGTGATTTCGGCCTTGTCGCCCAGCCCATCGGCATCGCTGTCAGGATTAAGAGGATTGGTTCCATATGTAACCGTTTCTTCAAAGTCACTCAGGCCATCCCCATCAGTATCCTGATTTTTAGGGTCTGTGCCTTTGTCGTGAACTTCATTTCCATCAGAAATAGTGTCATCATCTGAGTCCGGGTCGTGGGGATCTGTCCCGTACAGGATTTCATCGCCGTCGTTCAGCCCATCGCCCTCACTGTCGGCGTCAAGTGGGTCAGTCTTATAAGTAAAGAGTTCATTGTAATCAGTCAAACCATCTGTGTCGGTGTCTTGCAGCTTGGGGTCGGTGTGGTAAATGTAAATTTCATCGCCGTCGCTTAAGCCTTCACCGTCTGTATCGGCCAAATTCGGGTTAAGATCGCGGGTTTCTTCGCAGCCGTTGTTGCAGCCGTCACCATCGGGATCATCCGTGCCGGTCTGCGAAAGATCACCAAAATTGAGCTTTTCCCAATCATCCCGCAGCCCGTCATAGTCGCTGTCTAGGGTTTCATCCCCGTTCAGCGCGATTTCTTTAACGATGGTGCGCTCACCGGCGAAATGTAAATTCAGACTGGGAACCAACCGGTTCGCAATCGGCGTGATGAAATTGATCGTCACCTGCGTCTGGATTTGCAGCATATCGCCGTTGTCCAGATTGTCCGGGGTCATGGCCGCGCAGTCAATAACGGTGCCGTCCGGTTTGGCATACTGGATTTGAATGTTCTGGTCATTAATGAAAAACACCTTACGGGCGATCTCATCCATCCCCACACAATCGAGATAGGTGGGGACACTCTCGTAACCCAGCACTTCCGCCGAACGTAAGGCAGTGCGGAGCGAGTTAGAGGCCATCGCGTAAGCGAACAGTACCCGCCCGAAGTCGAGAATACCCATGACGACGAACAGCAGAATGGGCGCAATCAGCGCAAATTCCACAAGTGCCTGGCCTTTAACGGATTTCTGATGCTGCAACATGGTGTGTACCTTTCCTTCTACGGTGCGGCGGCGACAACCGGATCGGTCAAAATAATTTGGCTGGCTTCGGCGGCCAGCGTGATCGGATTAACACCTGTGATCCGTGGGATAATCGGGGTCAGCAGGTGAAATGAATACTGAATACGGACGCGCACCGGGTCGCCCATACCGTGCGGAGGCAACGTTTCGCCGGTTTTAACTTCCATTTCCGACAGATAAATCTGGAGGTCTTCGGTTGAAACCTTCGACCATTCCACGACTGAGACCTGGCTGGGATCCCCACCGGCATGAATGGCGCGGTAGCGGGCATTGTTGGGATCAGCGCATTCGGGTTTGGCCGGGTCGGGTTCCGGGCAGTTCGGATTGATGGACAGATACAGAGCAGCTTCGCCGGCGCCATCGGTCAGGGCGATGTAGATAAAATAAATGCGGCCCAGATCCAGCAGGCCGGACAGAATCAACAGGATCACGACCAGGCTGAGGCTGAACTCCACAAAACTCTGGCCGCGCTGCTTTTGATTTTGCTGATGGTTTCTGCTGAACATGCTCAATCTCCCCACCTGACTGCTTTTACAATTCATATGTTCTGGGCCTTGCGACCACTCTTCATGCTTCATTAACTCTTTAACCGTAAAAACCCCACGAACGTTGCAGAACCATTGTGTGAATTGAGTAAAAAAATCGGCGAATTCACGCAATCTTTATCTTTTGGGTCGAATTATTTTTATTTTTTACAGATTTCAGTTAAGACGAAAAAAGACCCACCACCGTCATCACAGCGGCGGGCAGTCGCGCGACCTCGCGGAAATCCGGTTTGGGGTGGTCATTTCCTTAATGCGCGGGCTTAAGTCTTATTTGTGCCGGGCTGGATGTACAATCAAACTTACAGCCATTCGGTTTACCAGATTCACGCGGCGGCTGGATGTACCGTGCCCGTTAAGCTGGCACTTAAGTCCCGTTCCCGTAAATTTCAACAGCCATTGCGTTTTTTATCTGTAACGTTCGCGCATGAGCAGCGGTATAGCTGTCAACAGTCCGAAAAAATCATGCGCGGTGGCGACCAAGGTGCAACCAACCGGAGAAACAGGCCATCGTGTCGTTAGAACCGACAGATTTAAATAAAATCATTCGGCAGGCGCAAAGCGGAGACAACGAAGCAATCACGGCCCTGTACCAGGGGTATGCGCCGATGATTTACCGCTATATTGCCTATCGTGCCCCCGCTGAGGAAGTTGAAGACCTGACCGGGGAAGTATTTATCAAAATGGTCGAAGGGCTGCCCAACTACCGGATTACCGAAGTGCCCTTTGAAGCCTGGTTATACCGAATTGCGGCGGCGCGCGTGGCCGATTTCTACCGGCGTACTAAACGCCATGAAGTCGTCGAACTGGATGAAGATACGCCCGAAACGGAACTGCTGCCGGAGGAAAACCTGCTGGAGCAGCTTGAAGTAGAAAGTTTGCGAGAGGCACTACAACGCCTGAGCGCGGAACAGCAGACCATTCTGATCCTGCGTTTTGTTGAACACAAAAGCCACGAAGACGTGGCCGCACTGCTGGATCGGAGTGTGTCCGCCGTCAAAACCATTCAACATCGCGCGTTAACACAGCTCGCCAAAGAGATGGGTACGAAGAAGGAAATGCGACACTATTTACGAGGCAGCCATGATTGAACAGGAACGCCTCTCAACCGAATTAGCTAATCGTCTCGACGCCGTGCTGCCGCCCCACGCCACTCATTTTCCGGCTGCTGACGACGATCCGCTGGTTGATGCTGCCCTGCGTCTGGCAAATGCTCCGCTACCCGTAATGCCGCCGGAAATGCTGGCCCGCATCCAGGCGCGGGTTGTGGCAACCGCCGAACAACCGCCCGTTCAACACCGCATTTCCCGGCTGCAAACCACGCCGCTGTTACGCCTGGCCGCCCTGTTTGTGCTGATTTTCCTGGCTTTTGAGGCCACCCAGGTTGGCGGCAGCACGCCCGGTAAAATCGGGTATGGCCTCAAACGGGGGGTGGAAAGCATCGAAATTCTGCTGGCAGCGGAACCAGAAACCCGGGCCAATGTTTATCTGACACACGCCGAACGGCGGACTGACGAAGCGGCAGCACTGCTCGCAAGCGGTCATTTTGACCAGGACTTATTAATCGAAGCCCGAAATGACCTTGAAACGTCTACGGAAATTGCCGCATCTGCTCCCGGTGTTAGCGCCCAAGCTGCCAGCATTACGGCCCGCATCAGTGGCATCGCCCAAGCGGCAGTCGCGGCCAAGCTGGTGCCGCCGGAGGTGGTTGTCAGCCTGCTGCCTACGCCAACCGAAACACCCGCACCAACCAGCACCGAAAAACCAACCGTTGTGCCAACCGCCACCCTAACGTCTACGGTTCAGCCGTCAGCGACCCACCCACCAACGGCCACCAACACTCAAAAACCAACCGTTGTGCCAACTACGACCCCAACGCCTACGGTTCAGCCATCAGCGACCAATCCACCAACGGCCACCAGCACCCAAAAACCAACCGACGAACCAACCGCCACCTTGACGCCTACAGTTCAGCCGTCAGCCACCCACCCATTGACCCATACACCAACGGCCACACCGATAAATACGGTTCAACCATCAGCTACCGCAACCCCGCAGCCAACAAAAACACTAACCATGCTGCCGTCGCCCACGTTAGCCGCCACTGTCATTCCCTCGGCGACCCTGGCCCCAACGCTGGTTGTTACGCCCTCGTGGGGCTATATCATTGCCCAACGAAATGTCAAAATCCGTAAAGGGCCGGGAACTCAATTTGAAGTGCTCAAGGTCATTCAGCCGGGAATCCAGGTGGAGATTATTGGTGGAAATGCAGACCACACCTGGGTGCAAATCCGGCTACCAGACGAATTGACAGGCTGGATGTCAGCAGATTTGATTACCACCGGGCCAACTCCGGTTTACGTGAACAATAACGACTCAAATGGGAACGGCCAATTAAGCAGCAGTGACGCGACGGCTGCTGCCGAGTGTGCGCATTCCGGCAGCTATTGTACGGCCCCCGGCCAATTGAAAAACAATCTGCCCGGCGACAATGGCGCGACCCCCGGCCCGAATGATAATAAGGATAATCCAGGTAACGGCGGTCAACCCCCCGGCCAGGATAATAAGCCGCCCGATACCGGCCCGCCAAGTGATAATAAACCGCCGAAGGATGATAAAGGTAAAAAATAACCGACTTGCCACCGGTAGCGATCAGGCAACACCAACTGGCAAAAATAGCCGCTTGGTAAAATTTTCATTTTACGCCCAGGCGTGTGGTCATTTTAAGGCTACCGCCAGCAGCAACCCGATCCGGCTTAGACCTGGTATTTGTTTTCTGGCTGGCATAAAAACCGATCAAAAGGCGCTCAGCGATAAGCCGGTACACTGACTGGCGTTCACAACGACCAGAAAGGCGAACAAAACTGAAACCAGCGAGACACCTTCATCCGCGTTACTGGTTCCTGCTCATCCCTGTCGCCGGTTTTGTCCTGGTGGCATCCGTGGGATTCATTGTCACTCAACAGCGCGCGAATGCCCCCACTCCCGCCCTGCCCACGTTGGCGGTGCTGCCCAGTTTATCGCCCACCGCTGGGAGTGCTGTGGTCTCAACCCTGGCGGAAACGGCGGAACTGGTGAGTTCGCCCCTCCTGGAAATCACCCGCGCCATGCCGGAAACGACAGCATTACCAGCGCCCACCACCGTATCGGATTCGCCCGCACCAAGTTTACCGTCGCCCCAGACTCCTGCGGCAAGTCCTTCACTGTTGACTCCGGTCAGCGCTGCGACTATTACGAACAGCGCCCCGATTCCAACCAACAGCGGCCCCACCCCAACCACCGCGCCGAATTTACCCACCATCATGCCCAGTCCAGTCCCGCCAACCGCCGTGCCCCCCGCCAATGCGGTGGCGCTCAATCTGCCCGGAGAAGTGGGGAACGGCCAGCTGCGCGTAGTGGCCGTCACCCGTCCCGCAGATGCGCTGATTCGAGAGTTAGGCGGCAGTGCCCCGAATGCCCCCAGCGAGCAAGCCTGGGTGCTGATCGAAATGCTATTGGTTTGCACCGGCAGCCAGAATTGCGCGCCCAATACGACCAGCTTAAGCCTGGTCGGTTCGTCGGGCCGCAGTTATGTGCCCGCTGCCGATTTTTATCTTGAACCGCTCTTTGGCCCCGGCGCTTATAGTTTAGGTCAGGTGTGGGGTTACAGCGGTTTTGTTGTCCCCACCAGCGAAGCCCAACTCTACCTGCTGCTTAATCAGACCGGCCAAACCTACGCTTTTGCCCTTCAATAACCAAAACGGCGGGTGACTTATGCCACCCGCCGTCCGGTTCTGCTAGATTGACAGCTATTAGAACACCTTATTTCTTGCCACCGCCCTTGCCGCCGCTGTTGCCGTTGCCGCCACCATCATTCCCATTCCCGTTGCCATTACCGTTATTGCCCTGATCCTTGTCTTTATCCTTTTTATCGCCACCGTTGCCATTATTCCCTGGCCCCGTCTGGGGCGCTGCCGTCGGCTGGGTAGCGTCACCCTTTTTACCTGGTTTAAGAACCTGACCCGGCGCAAGTTCCGTCGCGTCAACGCCGCTTTCCTTGCGAATGTTCCCCCAGCCTTCGCCCTTTTGGTGGCGTTCCAGATAATCCTTTGCGTTCCCACCGCTCGCTTTTGCCAGCGAATAGGCCCGGACAATGTTGCCAAAGCCCATACCAGAGCAGTGGAAAGCCATCACTTCGTCATAGGGCACACCAAAAGTCTCGGCAATCGCCTGACCGACAGGATGCTCCGGCCCGTTACAAGCCGCGTCGGCGGGCGCTTCGGGAGTCATTTCCGGGGTTACTTCCGGCGTCACCTCCAGCGTGGCTTCCGGGGTCAGCTACGGCGTCACTTCCGGGGTAATTTCCAGGGTGGCTTCGGGAGTCACTTCCGGCGGTACTTCCCCATCAAAGAGTTCCAGGCTCACCGCCTTAAGTGTGCCATCGGGGTTAAAAGTGCCCGTGATAATCACAATATCGCCCGGTTGAAGACTGGAGGGGTTAAAGCCGCCAGACGGAGCAATCACGGTTCCGGCGACGATGATTTCGCCGTTCGCCCCAAACTCAACGGCTCCGGTAACAATTACCAGTTCTGTTTCAGCGGGAGTATCCTGGGCGAGACCCGGAATGACAACAAAAGTCATGGTCACAACCAGGAGCAACACAATGAGTACCGAGAATTTCAGCTTTCCTAACATCATGAAATCTTCTCCTTAACCTGCTGCTCGTGCAAACAACTCGTTAATGCGAGTCTCTTGATATACCGTTAAGATGGAATGAATGTCGCAAGATTAGGAACATTGGCCTATATGTGGATTAAGCCTGACACAGCGCTCGATTTTTGGTCGGGCACTTGTGCTTCATCACCAATGGCGAAAACGGTGTAAAATTTGGCCTGGCTGATGTCAATGGTCTGGCCGCCGATAGTGATAGTGGTGTCGGAAAAGTCGGCACCTCAAGCTGGTTAAGTTAACATGGAGCTGATGCGGCAAGTAGCCGTCAAAACAGCGCACAGGGAATTATGAGTAAATCGTATCTGGTGATTGTCGAATCACCCGGCAAAATCAAAAAACTCAAG
>DATALK010000154.1:0-3603 GCA_036261085.1 Phototrophicaceae bacterium
TGCCAGAACATGCCATTCCGCCGCATCTGGGGCCGTCGGTGTCTTAATCGAAGTTGTCAACATTACCATCCTCAGTCACTTGCCATTCCAATAAAAAAGCCGACATCGCACCCACCGGTGTTGATGCCGGCTCACTGTCTCAACCGGTCTCACAACAGGGTATTTATCACAATCATCATCATAATTGCGACTTTTATCTCACTTACAAACGATCATAACACAAGCTGACCACCAGTTTACCCCCTAAAAATGAGGGGTAAAAGCGGGACGGAACCAATTGGTTCCGATAGCGGTTGAATAAAAACGGGGATGGTGGTACCGGGGCGGTTCGTGAACCGCCCGCTGGCCGTGAAAGCCGTTTTCACGCCGGAGTTTCGAGCCGCTCCGCCTGTTCGAGGATCGGCAGCACAATGCGGAAGCAGCTCCCTTGCGCAGGTTGGCTCTCCACCTCAATCCTCCCGTTGTGCATTTCGACAATTTTATGGGCGATGGTCAGCCCCAAACCCACGCCGCCGCGTTCGGCTGGGCGCGCCAAATCCCCCCGGTAGAACCGGTCAAAGATGCGCGGCAAACTCTCCGGCGCAATTCCAATCCCATTATCCCGCACTTCTACCGCAACATAGGGGCCGCGCTGGCGCACTGTCACCCCCACCAGACCTTCCGGTTGGGTATAATTCAACGCATTAATCACCAGCTTTTGCAGCGCGCAAACCAATTGAGATTCATCCGCATAAATCAGGGGGCCGGTTGAACACCCTTCAAACTTTAATGTCACCTGCTTTTGCTGGGCGAATTCGCTCTGGCGGCCCACCACCTGCTCAGCAATCGCGTTCAGGTCAACTTTGCGCTGGTGCAGCCGCATCCCTTCGCCATCCAGTTCGGCCATTAACGTCAGATCATCCAGGATTCCGGCAATATGGGTCGTCTGCGCTTCTACCAGACCAATTTGTGTCAACTGTTCATACTCCGGCGGCAGCTTCTTCCGCAGCAAATACAGGCTGGTATTGATGATCGAAACGGGCGTCCGCAAATCATGGGACGTCTGGCTGATAAACTGCCGCAGGACCCCCACCTGTCCCCGTTTGGTTTCTAACTCGATCCGCTGCTGCTCGTTGCGCCGCCGTTCGGAAATATCGCGCACAATCAGTTGAATACACTCCGGTTCCCTGGCCGCCCCCCGAATGAGGGCCATTTTAATTTCCGCCGGGAAAATCGTGCCATCTTTCCGCTGAAAATTGTATTCCGCTGCGGCAATCGTTTTTTCCGAATGACAGACCCAATCAAATCGTAAACCACCAATGGGCGGCTCCCCTGGCGCAATCATGTGGCAGTAATTCATCGTTTTTAGTTCAGCCACCGTGTAACCAAGCATTTTGGCGGCCCGCTGGTTGGCATCCACATAGTCGCCATCCAGATTCATCAGCAGAATGCCATCATTCGCCTGCTCAAACAGCGCACGATAACGGGCCTCATTTGCCGCCAATTCCTGGGTTCGCGCGTTGATTTGGGCCACATGCCACTCCCGATAAGCGGCAAAAATAATCGCCAGCACCAGCGCCAAAAGACTGATGCCCACAGCAATCACAGTGGGATGAACCCCGATGCCGGGAACCCAAACCACCAGCAGTCCCACCACGAGCAGATTAAGCAAACCGATCACCAGCGTTTTCCGCCAGCTTAAAACCTGGGCGCTGACCATTGTAATCAGCACCAGGACGCCAACAATCACAATTTCATGATCGAATACGACACTCAGGGCCGCGACCAAAGTGCCGCCCATAACTGCCAGCGTCGCGCCAACGCGACAAAAACGAGTCCGGGTAACGATATAAGCGGCCAGTAAGACCGTGGAGATCAGGAGAATCAGGGCAAACGAAACCGTTTCGCCCAGCGTGATTTGCACGAGGCCCATCAGCCCACAAATCACGATGGTAAAAAGAAGGAGCGCCTGAACAACCTGAATCTGCTGCCGTTCATCAACCGATGGCAGTCCAGGCGCGGGCTTGAGCAACCGATTGGCCCCGGCCAAGATTCCCTGATGCAGATTTTTCACTTGGACATTCACGAATAGTGGCTCCCGCCCTAATTATCTCTAATAGCAATATTACAGTATATGACACTAGCCTGGTATGAAGGTTGTGTCAAAAAGGTATATTTTGAGTTTATTTCAGTCTACACCGTAAGCGCCGATCCAGTTTATGGGAAAACCATACCATTGCCCGGAGCGGGCCAGCCGAAGCAGTTGGCCCTAAAAAACAATACCGGTGCTGCCAAGAGCGCCGGTATTGGCTGAATTCTAATTCTGCGGGTTAGCGTTATAACGCCGGGAGCGACCCTGGCCCATCTTCCACGATTTCTTCATCGTTACCGCGCCGCTTGTACCGGCGAATGGGCGTGACGGACACCTGATAGCTGTACGTTTCGGCCCACTGGCAGATTTCGCGGAGCTTTTCCAACCCCGCTTTCATGCCATTCCCCTGGTCATAGCCAAATCGGTAGGTCAGGAAATGGGGATTCTGGTGGAGATAATCCAGCGCCAGTTGGCAGGCACCGGCTAATCGAGTCGGGTCATGTTCCACCTTCAACCGCTGTAACGGCTCTACCGGCAGTTTCAGATTGCGGGACATCACGTCCAGCAGCAGCGGACGGTGGAAAAACTTCGACAGCAGTTCCGGCTGGGGGGGCAGCAGTTCCGGCGGAATCACTACTGGTGTCCCACCCGAACTGAACGCCGTGAGCTGCAACTCAAAGCGCTCATCACGAATGCGGTTCCAGCGGCGTTTATCTTCCTCCGGCACCAGTGATTCAATCCGCGCCATGACGTTGCGCGCGCCCTCTTCCAGCGTCACTTTCAGGGGCTTATTCCCCTCATCCTGAACCGGGGGCATAATCTCGCCAATGTTCATAGACAGGCGCGGGCGTTTCAGAGACATCGCCGCCGCCAGTGCACCATCAATCCCGCCAAACCCAATTGGCAGAATCGGCGCTGCCGCGTGATAACTTAACCAGGAGACGCCTGTCCGGGGACGTTTAAATGCGCTTTCCCAGATGCCACCTTCCGGGAACATCCCGATGACGCCGCCCTGTTTCAGCACTTCCAGCGCCGCTTCCATCGCCTGGCGATCCATCGCGCCACGATGAATCGGGATATAGCCGTAAGTATTCACAATCGGCGCGTAACGCGGGTCCAGCGGAATCTCGCCCGCCGCCATCAGTTCCACATCCCAGGGCGTGTATAACACCATGAGCGCGGCTTCCAGCATGGCAACATGGTTGCCAACAACAATCAGCGGCCCCTTTTGGGGCAGATTTTCTTTTCCGGTAATGGTCAGGCGCGTCAGCAGCGCCGTCAGCGCCCGCCCCATAAACCGGAATGATGCGCGCAGCAGTTGCTTACGCGGATATTGAATCGAGGCTTGTGCAGTCACCAACCGCTCCTATAGCGTCACTACGACATCCACCCCATAAGCTGACAGGCCATGACCGGCAGTGGTGGAGACAACGGGCACATCAACATACATGCCCCCGGCGACAGTAATATCGTCGGGATTCGGGCCAAGCTGGTAAACAATCAGGCGCAACCGCTCCGGCTGATGCTTCAGA
>DATALK010000165.1:0-3886 GCA_036261085.1 Phototrophicaceae bacterium
GGCGAAAGTGTTCCCCGCGTTCCTCAAAATCTTTATAGGCGTCGTAGCTGGTTCCCCCCGGCGAGAGCAGCACCACATCACCGGGCTGCGCCACCGTGACCGCTTTAGCAACGGCTTCAGCTAACGTTTTGACGCGCGTCACGGCTTCGGTGCTGCCGGAGACCCGGCGCACGGTTTCGACCACCAGATCACCCGCATCCCCAAACGCGACGATGTGCCGTGCCTTGCTCAAGGCCAGTTGAATCATTTCTTCCCAGGGCAGCTTTTTATCTTTGCCCCCGGCCAGCAGCACCAGCGGCACATTAAAACTGTGCAGTGCCGCGACCACACGCTCCGGTGCGGTGGCAATGCTGTCGTTGATGTAGGTGACGCCGTTGACCTCCCGCACGACTTCCAACCGGTGTGCCACCGCTTTAAAGTCTCGAATCGCCGCCGCCATGATTTCCGGGTGAATGCCGTTGACGCCGGTAATGGCGCAGGCGGCCAGCACATTGAGGACGTTATGTTCGCCGCGCAGCGGAATCTCATCACGGCTGCACACAATATGCGGCTCCCCGTCATAACTGGCCGCGCCGCAGATGATCAAGCGCTCGCCAGCCAGGAACGCGCCATCCGATACCATGCTGCCGCCGCTGAACCAGACCAACTGGCCGGGGACTACCGCTTCCAGCGCGTGGCTATTGCCGTCATCGTAGCCCAAAACGGCAAAATTATTTTCGGACTGGTTCAGGATAATTTGCGCTTTAGCGCGGATATAGGCTTCCATCGTGCCGTGCCGGTCCAGATGATTCGGGGTGATATTGAGAATCGCTGCCGTCTGCGGGCTGACCGTCATCAGTTCCAGTTGGAAGCTGGACAGTTCCATCACTACCGCATGATTGGGTTGAATCTGGTCAAATACATCCAGCAACACCTCACCAATATTGCCGCCGACCCAGGTGGTTAGTCCGGCGCGTTTAAGGATTTCGCCGACCAGCGTGGTTGTAGTGGTTTTCCCGGCGCTGCCAGTGATTGCCAGCACGGGCGCGGGACAGCGTTCCAGGAATAACTGCGCATCGTTGGTGAGCCGGACGCGCCGCTCCAGCGCCGCTTTGACGATGGGCAAATCCAGCGGCACGCCGCCGGACAGACACAGCGCCTCGACCCCATCCAGCAGGCTTTCGGGATGCCCGCCCAGCACAAATTCCACATCAGGGAACGCCTCAATTTCACTGGCAAGCTGTTCGCGCGTGCGCATATCGCTGACCACCACCGATGCGCCTATCGTCGGCAGCCAGCGCGCCAGCGCTTTACCCTGCCGCGCAAACCCCAGCACAGCCACTTTTTTGCCAAATAACGGGTCAGTTTTGTGTGTACCGTTGACCGGAAAAGTCACACTTTACTCCTGCAAATAATCTAAAGGTGGATGAAAATGGGTACGAATAAGGTGTATTGGTACGGACACGATATATCGTGTCCGTACCGCCTATTTTAGATTGTTGAACAAAATCTGCCGTTATAGCAGCGCCAGGGCCACGCCGATCATGGCGCTCAACAGCCCAATCAACCAGAAGCGCTGCACAATCTGGGTTTCGCTCCACCCGCTCAGTTCAAAATGGTGATGAATCGGCGCCATACGGAACAACCGCTGCCCGCCGGTGCGTTTAAAATAAGCGATTTGCAGCGCCGAACTCAGCGTTTCCATGATCGGCACAATCGCAATAATCGGCAGCAGCAGCCATTGGCCGGTCATCACCGAGACCGTTCCCAACGTCGCGCCCAGCGCCAGCGACCCGGTATCCCCCATAAACAACTGCGCCGGATGCGCGTTAAACCACAGGAAAGCAAAACACGAACCCACCATAATAAAACATAACTGCGTCAGCGGCAGTTGGCCCTGTAAATACGCCACGATGCCGTAAGCGGCAAAGGCGCTGGCCGTGATAATACCCGCTAACCCATCCAGGCCATCGGTGAGGTTCACGGCGTTGGACATCGAAACGATGATAAAAGCGGTCAGGGGAATAAACAGCAGTGGGCTGATCGGAATCGCCACGCCCAGCAACGGCAGCATAATCTGATTAGCGAACTGGAAGCCGCCATCGTAGAGCGAAATAATCACCGCCACGACAAACGCCAGCACCCACTGCGCGGCGAATTTAACGCGCGGGCTAAGGCCTTCGCCGCGCGGGCGGCCACGCGAGACCTGAATACCTTCCCAATCATCAATCATGCCCAGCAGCGCAAAACAGACTAACACAAACAGCGGCAGCAAAATACTCGCGCCCGTAATCTGGTCGTCTGAACGCAGCACCGCGACCAGGTTGAGGCCCAACGTCATCAAAATCACCGGGAAAACAATCAGCCAACCGCCCATCGTGGGCGTTCCCGTTTTTTTCTGATGGCTTTCGCTTAACTCGACGCGGATTTGTTTGCCAATTTTCAGGCGGCGCAGCATTTCCACAAACGGCCCGCCCCAAATGACGCCTAACAAAAACGCCACCCCACCAACGGAGAGCGATAAGGGTAATTCACTCGGCATAATTGTTACCTTCTGTTTAATTGCTCTTGATAATGCCGCCCTGGGCTTCCAGCGCGCGGCGCACATCATCCGGCGGGATTTCCAGCAGCATCACCAGGCGTTCCGCCAGCCGTCGGAAAATCGGCGCGACCACCTGGCTGGCCCACCGGCCATTCGGTTCGTCCAGTTTAATCAGCACAATCACCTGCGGATTGTCGGCGGGCAGGAAGCCGATAAACGACATAATCCAGGCGTCGTCCCGGTAGCCTACCGGCGTGGGAATTTCCGCCGTACCGGTTTTTCCGGCCACTGTGTAACCGGGGAGCTGCGCGTCGGCGTCCAACCCATCCCGCACGACAGCCACCATCATATCGCGCACCTGATGCGCGACTTCGGCGGAAATGGGACGGCTGAGTGGCACACGCTGCGAGGCCACTTCCTGGCCGTTGGTCACAATCTTTTGCACGATGTTTGGCTGCATAATCAGGCCATCGTTAGCAATCGCGGAGACTGCCGTAATCATTTGCAGCGGCGTTACCGCCAACCCCTGGCCGAAGCTGTTCGTGCCCAGGTTGCTTTCGCTCCAGTTTTCGTCACCGGGGACATACACCGTCCCGGAGGCTTCCCCTTCCAGGTTGATGCCCGTCAGCCGTCCAATGCCAAAGCGCGCGATTTCGCCGTAATACAGCGTTGGCCCCATCGTTGTGCTGATGGTGGCCGCGCCGACATTCAACGACTGCACCAGGACGCCCGTAGCATCTACTGCACCGTGCGCGCCGCGATCCCAGTTTTCGACGGTGACACCGCCAACCTCAAACCGCCCCTGGTCGTTGTACGTCCAGCCGGGCGTAATAGTGCCTTTTTCCAGCGCCGCCGCGACGGTAATGACTTTAAACACCGACCCCGGCTCGTACTGGCCGCTGATGGCCGGATTGTTCCAGTCGCGCTGATCTTCCACATTGGAGTAAGCGTTGGGGTCAAAGGAGGGCCAGCTTGCCATGCCAATAATGTCGCCGGTACGCGGGTTCATCACAATGATGCTGCCGCTCTTCGCACCGGTTTCACTCATTGAAAGCTGCAATTCACTTTCGATGAGAAACTGCACATCCCGGTCAATGGTCAGATAAATATCGCTGCCGCGTCCGGCTTCCTGGGTATCGGGATTGTCAAACGGAATACTGCTGATGACGCTGTTCACCGACTTTCCCGCCAGTTGATCCTGATAATAACCTTCGACGCCGTAATACCCATTCAGATCGCCGCCGACGTAACCCAGAATATGCGCGGCCAGCGTCCCCTGCGGGTAGCTGCGGCGCGGGAGTTTTTCGATGGTCACGGCAGGCAGTTTTAAATCCAGCTTAAGCTGTTCGATCTGCTGCCCCACTT
>DATALK010000175.1:0-21572 GCA_036261085.1 Phototrophicaceae bacterium
CAGTGCCATGCGTTCCACGCGGTCTTCATAGTCCCGGCCTTTACCTTCCCAGAACTCGGTGCGGTAATTGGAACCTTCATAATCACAGATGCGGGGCCGGGGTTCGCGTGGGTTGTTCATGCCAATTTCCTCAAATTCTCAGGGGTATCACACTGTTATTATAAAGCATATAACCCAAAAGGGGACACCGTATTGGTGTCCCCTTAGTTTTTGCCGGATTGCCAGCCGCCGTTTATCCGCCCGGTTGGGTAGTCGGCACGATGCCCATATCGTTCCCTGGTGTGACCGGCACAACGGGGCCAAAGCCGCCCGGCTGCGCAGTGGCTTCTGGCAGCGTGGGCGCACCCGTTATCGGCACAAATTGCGCGTTTGTCAGGTCAATGGCCTGCACTTGGATAATACCCGGTAAACCAACGAAGCTCGACGACGAGACCCCCTGGGTTGTCAGGTTTTGCGTTGCCTGCGTATTGGTTTGTTGGGGTGAATTATTGTTGGCATAGGCTTCGGGCCGGAGCTGGATATCCAGCGGCGGAATGCCACCCAGCGGCACAATCCCGGTTTGCACGGGCACGTTTTCCGGCGGGAAGGCTTCGCCGCCTAAAGTGTAATTGAGGCCCGCCGTGCGTGAATATCCGGGCCAGGGGTTCGCCGTATATTCGGTTTCGGCCAACAAATTGGGCGCTGAACCGCTGAGAATTTGGCTGGCAAACGGGCCAACCTCATTCCAGCCTGAGGGTAGATTGCCCAGAATGCGCACAATGGGTTCCAAAACCAGTTTCAGATTCTCAAAGGGGTCGTGTAGTTGGGTCTGGCTTAACGGAATCACCGCGCGCACGTCCAGTTCTACCGGAACCTCCAGCTTCACCGGAACCTCCAGGTTAATGGGAACCTGCAAATCCAGCGAGACGGGCAGTTCCAGCCCTTGCGGTAGGGAGAGATGCACCTGGGCGTTGTTGAGTTCACCAACACCCGGCAGGGTAATATTGGCGGTGACGTTCACCGGAACGGGGGCGGTCAGCACTACGTTGGTGTTGGTCTTCAACGGAATACTCGTATTGAGCGGGATGCTGGTATTCAGTGGAATCGAGGTGCGAACGGGGATTGTCCAGTCAATGGTGGCCTGGTCTAGGCCGACAAAGCTGCTGTGCAAGCCTTGCAGGAGCGGGTCAGCGACGTTGTTTTTGATGTCAAAAATGAGCAGCAGCAGGGCGACCACCACTACTACCAGGACCATGTTCACGATGAACGAGAAAATAACCATGAAACGCCATAAAAATTTACCGATTTTTCTGAACATATAACCCCCGCCTGATTGCGGCTTGTGAGTGAGGCATAACTACACTATACCCTACGCTTGAAAAACGAAGCAAATAGATTTCTAACCAAACTGAAATTGGGGGTGTAAAGGTGGGGTTTGGTAAAGAAAAGGGGAACATGATTAGCTCATGTTCCCCGCGCTGGTCGGTATAGCTGAACGGTTATAACCCGGCTTCGCTGCGGAGCAGGTCGGCTTTGTCGGTCTGTTCCCAGGGAACGTCCAGGTCAATGCGGCCAAAGTGACCGTAAGCGGCGACCTGTTTGAAAATCGGGCGGCGCAGATTCATGTCACGGATGATGGCGGCGGGCCGCATATCGAAGTGTTTGCGAATCAGGTTTTCAATCACTTCATCGGGCACAATACCCGTGCCAAAGGTTTCAACGGCAATTGAGGTCGGCTGAGCCACCCCGATGGCGTAAGAAACCTGGAGTTCAAAGCGGCTGGCGAGACCGGCGGCAACAACATTTTTAGCGATATACCGCGCCATGTAGGCCGCGCTGCGGTCAACCTTCGTCGGGTCTTTGCCGGAAAACGCGCCACCACCATGCCGGGCCACACCACCGTAGGTGTCCACGATGATTTTACGTCCGGTGAGGCCGGAGTCGCCCATTGGCCCGCCGGTGACAAAACGCCCGGTAGGGTTAACGTAAATGTGGGTCTGGCTGTCTATCATATCGGCAGGCACGATGGGCTTGATGATGTGTTCAATTACGGCCTGCTCAATTTCTTCGTGAGAAATTTCCGGCGCGTGCTGCGTGGAAATCACAATGGCATCAATCCGCTTGGGTTTGCCGTAAGCATATTCCACCGTGACCTGGCTTTTGCCATCGGGACGCAGCCAGGGGAGTTCGTGGCTGCGGCGCGCTTCGGTCAGGCGGCGGGTCAGTTTGTGCGCCAGCGCGATGGTCAGCGGCATGGATTCGGGCGTTTCGTCGCAGGCAAAACCGATCATCATGCCCTGATCGCCAGCGCCGGTAGCGGCAATTTCCGCCTCGCTCATCTGGCCTTCGCGGGCTTCCAGCGCTTTGTCCACCCCTTGTGCGATGTCCGGTGACTGCTCTTTAATGGAAACGATGACACCGCAGGTATCCGCGTCAAAACCAAATTTACCCCGGGTATAACCGATGTCGCGCACCGTTTGGCGCACCAACCGTTCAATGTCAACATACGCGGTGGTCGTGATTTCACCAAAAACAAAGACAATACCGGTGGTGGTCGCCGATTCACAGGCAACACGGGCATTCGGGTCTTGTTCCAGAATGGCATCCAAAACGGCGTCGGAAATCTGATCGCACATCTTGTCCGGGTGGCCTTCTGTAACCGACTCCGAAGTAAACAGGTAGTGCGGCGAAGTCATAAAGGTGGTGTTTGCCAACTGCGGTTTAGTTTGAACGTTACTCATCCAATCCTCCGAGAATAAAAAACGCCTCTCTGAATGAGAGAGGCGCAGTGAAACCAGGACACTCCTCCTCATCTGCCAGAGATTAACTCTGCTGGAATTGGCACCTTCCCAACGCTTTGGGGGTTGCCGCGGTTTCGTCGGGCCAAGTCCCTCCACCGCTCATGATGAGTGCTATAACTTGCACTTTGGATTAATATGAAATTTACACTGATAACCTAAAATGAACCTAAACTCATTGAGTTGGGTATTTCAGATTGTCGTCACTATAACATCTTTAATTGGCAAAATCAACAGGGAAAGGAGTTGGTGGTCTTAGGGCGACAGTTTCCAGCGGGAGCGCCCCTGAGGATGAATGGTGACGATAGCAATTGTATCCAGCTTTTGGAATTGGAGGGATCAGTGAATAGGAAGCTATTCTTAATCGTTTTGGTCGTTTTGTCCTTTGGTCTGTTTGCCGCTGCTGTGGCAGCGCAGGATGCGCCTTCGATCAGCGTGAGCGATCAGGTTTCTACCGGAAGTGTTGTCATTGACCGTGTAGTCAGTGATGGCCCCGGTTTCGTGGTTGTGCGCAGCGCGGGTGGGCGCGGCACTCCCGGCCCGGTACTCGGCCATACTGCCGTTGAGGCGGGTGTCAATGAAAACGTTCGTGTTGATCTGAATCTTGATCTGGCGGCCAGTCAGTTGTTTGCCGCGCTGCATACGGATGACGGCGAAGTCGGTCTCTGGGAATTCGGCGTGGTCGCTAATGCTGACGGCCCGGTCAAGGTAGATGATGTGTTGGTCCAGCAGCTTTTTACCGCTCAGGTTATTGAAATCAGCGATCAGCCGGTAGCCGAGAATACCGTGACAGCCGATACCGTTGTCACGAATGGGCCGGGATGGTTGGTTATTCAGGCGGGTGACAGCGCGGCGGCGGGTGAGGTTCTTGGACAGGCTCCGGTTCACGCGGGCCGCAATGCTGATGTGACGGTTGAACTGGCCGCTGCTGGTCAGACCGATGTGCTGTGGGCCACCCTCTATACCGATGCCGGGACTGCCGGGGAGTTTGAGGATGCTGACACACAAATTGAAGCCAACGGCGAAGCGGTGAGTTTCCCAATCTGGACGACCCCGCATATTCGCTTGAGCGAGCAGGCTGTGACCACTGACGATGCCGGTAATTCCGTTATCGTGGTGGATTCCGCACTGTCGGCGGGGCCGGGATTTGTGGTGATTCATGCTGATGATAACGGCGCGCCGGGTGCGGTTTTGGGCTTTGCGCCGTTGGCTGATGGCGCGAACCCGGATGTGAGCGTCACACTCGATCAGGGAACAGTGACGCCTGTTGTGTGGGCGATGCTGCACACGGATGCCGGGACAGAAGGGGAATTTGAAGCGGATGCGGATGTGCCGGTAACGGATGCCAACGGCGATCCGATTGCGCTTTCGGTTAATCTGAGCGGCGTTGACGGTGCCGTAGCGGATGTTGAAGCGACGCCGGAAGCTGTAACCAGCGATACAACCAACACCACCGGAAACTGCACGGTTGCGGCGGCCAATGCTCAGGGTACGAATGTTCGCCGCGCGCCCAGCACGGCGGCTGAGGTGGTGCTTTCGCTGACTGGCGATATGAGCCGCGAACCCGTCGGCCAGTTTACTTCGGCGGATGGCTTTGTGTGGTTCCAACTGTCCGAGGGTTCCTGGGTACGGAGTGATGCGGTAACATCTACTGGCGCGTGTGCCACGCTGCCGCTGGTCAGCGCCGATGTTGTACCGGAAGCGACACCAGGGGCTTAAACATCGGTTCGTGATTTGAGTCGTTGAAATGAAAAGCGGCCTGGCGGTATGCAGGCCGCTTTTTGATTCGATAACAGCTGGCTGTCTCAAGTTTGGGGTAAACTGGATAGAAAGTGGGTGGGGGGATGAGGAGTACACCTATGCGGAAATGCGCTGTGATTCTTTTAGTAAATATTTTTGGGTTGGCAATCGTTTCGGCGCAACTATTGTCGCCGGAAGGTCAAGCCTTGCGCGATTTGTTGAGCGGCCCCAATTGTCAACATGTGTGTTTTGATGGCCTTGAGCCAGCAGTGACCACCCTCGATGAAGTAAAAACCTACTTTGCGGAGCGCGGGATCAATTACACGGTTTATGAGGGTATAGGAAATCTGCCTGAGAAAGACAGTATCCATTACTGGAAACCGGTTGGTGTACCCTTTATTGACTCCGCCGAAACCATCTCATCTGATATTGGTTATGCAAATGGTATTGTCATGCGTCTGGAGGTTTTGATAAAAATTCCTATTTCTGCTGTGTTGGAAGTCTATGGCAATCCGGTTGATGTCCAATACGATGATGGTGGTCGGTATTATCTTATCTATCCCGATCTTGGTTTGACTTTTCAAGCCAACGCTCCCGACTTAGACAATACTGTTGCGGTATTGATAAGCACCCCGGATTTGATTAAAGAGGTATTTTTAAACCCACCGCTGCACCCATCACTTCAAGAATGTCCAGAACCGGTACAATTATGCAACATTTCAACGGCTACACCCACACCTATCCCGGTATATCAAAAATCTGTCGTCAATCCAGTAGGTTATCAACCCATCGTCACAGCAAAAGTAAATGGTACGGTTAATGCTGCCGTTTGGAATCCCACCGGTACGGTTTTGGCCGTCGCTTCTGCCGATGGTGTTACGGTCTTCAATCAAACGCTTGAACTGTTAACTCATATTTATTCCGATGTTGCGATTGAAGCGGTCTCATGGAGTCCTAATGGAGAGCAGCTCGCGGTCACGAACAATGCTGCTATCGAAATTTGGAGTTGGGACGGGCAATCCCGTCAACTCACACTCGTAAGAACGCTAGATGCGCCAACGCATCAAATTATGGTGCTGTGGAAGCCAAGCGGCGAGTGGATTGCCAGCCTGGGCCTGGAAATACCTCAGGTTATGGGTGGGGGGACGTTAGCTCTGACGACTATTTATATTTGGAATACTGTTACCTGGCAACTGGAAAGAGTTATAGACCATCAGCATGTTATTGATAGTTATAGTTTGCCTGCTAATCTGCTGGAATGGAATCCCGATAACTCATCACAGTTGATCGGCATCGGTTGTGAAGGATACATGGGGGCAGAAGATATTGTGTGGGAAACTGGATTGATAGGTTGGGTCATTGATGTCAACACTGGCGAACAAATCAGGACAATAGCGTTTTCAGGGCCACTGGCTTATTCCGTTGCTCGCCAGCCAGATGGAAATCTAATTGCTATCGGTAAAGATGCAGGTGTGAGCCTTTACGATTATTCGTCGGGAGAGTTTGTGGATGGTATCCCTACCAGTTTTTTTGTCCAGAATATAGCCTGGAGTCCTGATGGTAGATACATCGTCGGTGGCGGTGGGGTAGCCGAGGCGCGAACTGGAGAAGTTGTGGGGTATTATGACCTGCCTTATATTTCGGCTGTTGCGTGGCATCCTGATGGTACTTCGTTGGTACTCGCTAATGCTGATGGGGAAATTCAGCTTGAAGACCCGGCATTACTGCCGAATTGGGAACCTGTCACCCTGTCCTTGACGCCGACAGCAACCGCCGTGAAATAACCGACCAGAGAATAAAAAGCGGTCTGGTATTACCCAGGCCGCTTTTTGATTCGGTTCATTGGCGAAAGGCTACAGGCTGTTACCGCTGCGTGGGCGGGAGAGGTGCGCCATGAATTCGTCCCGTGTGGTTTTGTTTTCGCGGAACGCGCCGAGCATGGTGCTGGTGGTCATGCTGGCGTCGTGTTTGTGGACGCCGCGCATCACCGAGCACATATGCTGGCCTTCCACAACGACAGCCACACCGCGCGCGTCCAGCACTTCATTCAGGAAATTGGCAATCTGCCGCGTCATGCGTTCCTGTACCTGCAAGCGGCGGGCGAACATATCCACAATGCGCGGGATTTTCGAGAGGCCGATCACTTTCCCACGCGGAATATAAGCCACATGCGTGTGGCCCAGGAATGGCAGCATGTGGTGTTCACACAGGCTGGAAAATTCGATGTCGCGGACAATCACCATGTCGTCATAGTCCACATCAAAGATGGCGTTGTTGATGAGTTTAGCTGGATCGGTGCGGTAGCCGCTCAGGAGTTCATCATACATTTTGGCTACGCGCTTTGGTGTATTCTGCAAACCTTCGCGGGTCGGGTCTTCACCGACGGCGGTTAAAATTTCCAGCGTGGCCGCTTCAATTTGGCTCCGGTCAACGGGCGGCAGGCCAAGTTCAAAAATCCGCAGGAAGTCCTCGGACTGAAGTTTCGAGTCCATGTCTTCCTGAAACGAGTCCATCGTATAGATCGGTTCACGACCATTTTTTGCATACATATTGTTAACCTTTAGTCCATATTTTGTCGCGTTTTTCAATACCTGCATTATACGTGGTTTTTCATTACAATACGCCTTAAACTTATTAAACGTTAAACCTTTGTACACCATCTCTTAAAATCCGCTCGAAATCGTTATAATGTGACTTGTTTATCACGAATGGTGATTGGTATGGATGTGATCGAAATTGATAATCTCCGCCTGCGCTGTATCATTGGTTTCAGTCCCCATGAGCGCAAGGATAAACAGGATGTGGTGATTAGCCTGCGCCTTCGGGCCGATCTGCGCCGCGCCGGTGAAACGGATAATCCCGATGACACTTTCAACTATCGAACTGTTACCAAAACAATTATTGGACACATTGAGACCTCCAGTTATTACCTCGTGGAAGCGCTGGCGGCGGCGATTGCCCGGATTTGTGTCGTAGATCATGGTGCGGAATGGGTCCAGGTGCGCGTGCATAAACCGGGTGCGCTGCGCTTTGCCGACAGCGTGGGCGTGGTGATCGAAAGGACGCGCAGTGACTTCGCCTGAGGTGTATGTGTCGCTCGGTTCCAACATTGAACCGGAAAAATATCTGGCCGCCGCCGTCCGTTATCTGCGCGAAAAATGTGAGGTTCTGGCGGTCTCATCGGTGTATCGGACAGCGCCTCAAGGTTACGTTGCGCAACCCGACTTTTTGAATATGGCCGTGTGTTTACAAACGACCTTACAACCAGATACGTTTAAAGCCCGCATCCTGGATTGGATTGAACGAGAATTGGGGCGTGTGCGTGACCCCAATAACAAAAATGCGCCGCGCACCATTGACCTGGATATTTCGCTGTGGGGTGACGGCGTGTTTGAATATGGAACCAAACCCTGGCGCGTGCCGGACCCGGACATCCTGCGTTTTGCGCATGTAATCCTGCCGCTGGCAGAACTCGCGCCGGATTTTGTCCATCCGGTTGCGGGGGTGCGGTTGGCCGAAATCGCCGCGCGGTTCGAAAACCGGTTTGAAGTTTTTCGCCTGGAAGATTGAATGGCTTGTCCAAACAGCAGGGCAAACGTCAGTTTAAAAACCTTTGTGAATTGACAGGCAGTGGTACAATAACGCGCGATGCGTTTGCTTCTGGTTGGAGGAATGACGCCTGAGGTGTTACTTCGACCAGAGCCTCGACACAGGAGAGCGTGTGCATGAATTTAATTGATTATGGGCGGATTTTGCTGCGCCGCGGGTGGATTATGCTGCTGCTGGCCGTGATGGCCGCCGGGGGCGCCTATTTTCTGAGTAAGCAGCAGGCTGAAGTTTACCAGTCATCGCAGCAGGTTTTAATTCAGCCCGCGCGCACTGATCTCGGCGTGGCCGAGGCCATTATTCGCGTGTTGTATTCCTACGCGGTTTACATTGACAGTGAGCAGGTGGCGCAAAAAGTGATTGACCAACTTCAGTTGGATATGACGCCAGGGTATCTGAAGGGCAATGTTTTTGTCGCGCCCGATACTTTGCGGTTAACCATCCAGATTGATGCGCGCTTGCCCGGTGATGATTGTCAGTTGGCGAATGATGTCGCCCGTGTCTGGGGTGAGCAGTTGGTGATGTGGCGTAACCAGCAAAACCAGTTGCAGCGTAAGGAAGACCGGGTGGACGCCATGCTGCCGGATGCTCCTAGTTGTACCCTCTACGCGCCGCTGCCAACCGTTAACGCCGCCGTTGGCGGGGCGTTGGGGCTGCTGCTGGGCGGTATTATCGTCTTTGTGCTGGAATACCTGGAAAGCAGCGTGATTCGCCGCCGGGAAGACCTGGAACGAGTACTGGAAATTCCGGTGTTGGCGGCTATTCCTGAGAACGAAGGATAACGGAAACAATGACAAAAATAAATCTGATTACCCTGAGTGACCCGCGTTCCGCCGTGACGGAAGCCTTTCGCACGCTGCGTACCAATCTGATGTTTAGCAGTGTGGAAAAGCCGCTGCATACCCTGCTGGTAACATCCCCCGCGCCGGATGAAGGCAAAAGTACGGTGCTGGCGAATCTGGCGGTGGCGTTTGCTCAGGGTGGTAATAAAACCATCATCGTGGATGCCGACTTGCGCCGTCCCGCGCAGCACGAGATTTGGGGCGTTGCCAACGAACGCGGCCTGACGACCATGATGCTGGAAGACGCGGCCCTGTCCACGCCGCCGTTGTGTAATACGGATATTCCGAACCTGCAAATTTTACCATCTGGCCCGCTGCCGCCCAATGCGGCGGATATTCTCAGCAGCCAGCGCATGATGGAAATTATCGGTGTGTTAAAAGCGCGCGCGAATTATGTCTTGTTCGACTCGCCGCCGGTGCTGTCGGCGACGGATGCGGCGCTGCTGGGGTCAAAACTAGATGGTGTGTTGCTGGTGATTCATGCGGGGCATACGCGCCGGGATCATGCGGCGCGGGCGCGGCAGACGTTAGAGCGGGTGCAGGTGCGGCTGGTCGGCGCGGTGCTGACTCATGCCCCGCGTGAGAGTGTGGGCGGTTATTACGGCTGATAAATGTTTCAAAATGACCTGTTTTTCGATCTGGAAAGGCGCTGATTGCAGCTAAAAATAAGGCGTAAGCAAAGTGCTTGCCCGTACAATCAGCAAGATAGGAGACCAGGAGATGGTGCGCCAGGACTTACCACCCGACCCCGACGCGAAAGCGAAGTGGGAACAACTGCCCCAGAATCAACCTTCGAAACAGGCGCTGCCGCCAGTGGCCGGGGGCGGGCGCTGGGTCTGGGGGCTGTTACTGCTTCTGGCGCTGTTCGTCGTGCTGGCGCTGCTGCCAACACCTCCTGGGTAGGGTGAATGGTTCGCGCTGCTTTTATCATACTGTCCAGTAGAGAAAACTGAGGGAAGCTATCTTATGAAGGGACTGATTCTCAGCGGTGGAAAAGGGACGCGCCTGTATCCACTGACCTACACGCTCGCCAAGCAGTTGATCCCGGTTGCCAACAAACCCGTGTTGGTGCGGGTCATCGAATCGATTCGGGATGCAGGAGTCAATGATATTGGTGTGGTGATTGCGCCATCTACCGGCCAGGCGATCAAAGACGCGCTGGGTGATGGCAGTAAATGGGGTGTTAATCTAACCTATATCATGCAGCCCAGCCCCGACGGGTTGGCCCATGCCGTCAAGATTTCCCGCGATTTTCTGGGAGATGATCGGTTTGTAATGTTCCTTGGCGATAATGTCATCCAGGGTGGTATTAACCGGCTGATTGCCGATTTTGCTAATAGCAATTGGAACAGCCAGATTGTCTTGAAAGAAGTCGAAAATCCCCGGCAGTATGGGGTCGCCAAACTGCACACGGACGGCAGCATTGAATATCTGATCGAAAAACCGCAAGACCCGCCCAGTAATCTGGCGCTGGTCGGCATTTATATGTTTGACCCCACCATCTGGGAAGCCGTTAACGCGATTCAGCCGTCCAAACGCGGCGAATTAGAAATCACGGATGCGATACAATGGCTGATTAAAGCGGGACGCACCGTTTTCCCTCATGTGCATCAGGGCTGGTGGGTGGATACCGGTAAACAGGCGGATATGCTGGAAGCCAACAGCTTGGTGTTGGAAGAACTGACCCCGACGATTTCCCCCGAAGCCGTAATCCAAAATTCGGAGGTTGACCGGCGGGTGACCGTCGAACGCGGCGCGCGGATTATCAACAGTACGGTGCGCGGGCCAACCATCATCGGGGAAAATACGGTGATTGAAAACAGCTACGTCGGGCCGTTCACCAGCATTTACCACCATGTTACCATTCAGAATTGTGAGATCGAACGCAGTATTGTGCTCGAACACAGCACCATGAGCGATTTAGGGACGCGGTTGCAGGACAGCCTGATCGGGCGTTACGTGACCGTGTGCCGCAATGACGCACGCCCCAAAGCGTTAAAAATGAACCTAGGCGACCACAGTACTTTGTGGACAGTGTAAGCGCCCTGTAAGGCCAGAACTGGTATATCGAAAGAGGCGGGACTTGACTGCTGAGTCCTGACCGTGAACTCAATTAAGGAACCATGACTCAAGAATTCAAACCCACCAAACCTGTTCGCCTGATCGCGGTTGATGTTGACCATACCCTGCTGAACAGCAAACACGAACTCACCGAGCGCACCGAAAAGGCGCTGCGGGCGGCGCTGACCCAGGGCGTGCGCATTGTCCTGGCAACCGGCAAAACCTATACTTCGGCGGCGGCGCTGGTTCAAAAACTTGGCTTAACGACACCCGGCATCTACGCGCAGGGAACGCTGGCCTGTAATGCTGATGGCAGTATTTCCCACCAGCAGGTCGTTGACCCGGCGATTCTCCGGCATATTATCACCTTTGCGGAAGATCGCGGCTTTTCCACGCTGGCGTATTCTGGCAACCGGCTGCTGCTGCGCCGCCCCGACCCAAAGTTTTCGGACATGATGACCTCCTATCACGAACCGATGCCGGAAGTGATTGGCCCGCTGCAAAATGTGGTGGATAGTTTGCCGATCAACAAGCTGGTGATTTTCTCCCATGCCGAGGATGCGGCCCGGGCCATCAAGTCGCTGCGCTGGCAGTTGGGAATGCAAGTGAACGGCACGGTCAGTCTGATTCAGGCGGGCATGAATTTTATGATGGAAGTACTGCCGCCCGGAGCCGGTAAAGCCGCGATGCTGAAGCTGGTTCTTAAGGATTTGATGGTGCTGCCCGATGAAGTGCTGGCTATTGGCGACGCCGAAAATGATGTGGAAATGATTCAATTGGCTGGCGTGGGGGTGGCGGTTGGCAACGCCGGACAGCATGTGAAAGCTGTGGCAAATTATGTTGCCCCCAGCAACGATGAAGACGGTGTGGCGGAAGCCATCGAGCGGTTTGCGTTGAAGAAAGAGGCAGTGGCGGAAGCTGCGCCCGCCGCGCCGGAAACCACCACCGGTTCGTAGACGAAGGGAAGTGGAATGAAAAATATTCTGGTAACAGGCGGCGCGGGCTTTATTGGCAGCGCCTATGTCCGGTACGCGGTAGAGAAGTATCCGCAGTATCACATCGTTGTCTTTGACAAAATGACGTATGCCGGGAATCAGGATAATCTGCTGCCGGTCAGCAGCCAGGGCAATTACCGGTTTGTGCAGGGCGACATCGCTGACCGCGAAAGTGTGCGCGGCACCATCGAAGAATATTCGATTGATACGATTGTTAACTTCGCCGCCGAGACTCACGTTGACCGCAGCATCCTTGACCCGGATGCGTTTATTATGTCGAATACCGTGGGGGTGCATATCCTGCTGGAAGCCGCGCAGCATTACAAGCTGGAACGCTTCCTGCATGTTTCGACGGATGAAGTTTACGGCGACATCGAGGGCGATCATTTCTCCAAAGAGAACGATCCCTTTTTGCCGAACAGTCCCTATGCCGCCAGCAAGGCGGGTGGCGAATTGATGGTGCGCGCTTACCATGTCACCCATGGGTTAAACACCGTCATTACGCGCGGCTCAAACACCTTTGGGCCGTATCAGTATCCTGAAAAGCTGCTGCCGCTGTTTATCACCGAGGCGATGGACAACAAGCCGCTGCCGGTGTATGGCGACGGGATGCAGGTGCGTGATTGGCTGTATGTGGACGATCACGCCCGCGGGATTGATGTGGCGCTGCATAAGGGCGAACCCGGTGAAGCCTATAACGTGGCCGGGGAGAATTTGCAGCATAACCTTGATGTCATTCGCCGCCTCCTTAAACTGCTGGACAAACCGGAAACGCTGCTGAAATACGTGCCGGATCGAGAAGGGCATGATCGCCGTTATGCGATGGACGCGGCCAAACTGCGGGCGCTGGGCTGGGAACGGCAGCATACCTTTGATGAAGCTTTAGCGCAAACGGTGGCGTGGTATCAGGGTAACGAGTGGTGGTGGAAGAAAATTAAAACCGGTGAGTATCTGGAATACTACAAACGCCAGTATGCCGCGCGCTTAGCCGCTGCTGGAGTTTCGTCCTAAATTCGACCACTGCTTTGTGAATTTGTGACAGTCTGATTGTGTAAACTGCCAGTTCGGGTTAGCGATAGAAATAGCTTTCCCGAACTGGTTTTTGTTTTTGCCAGGAGTGGTTACAGGGTTTTCCGCCGTTCAGCAAAGCGCTCCCAGCTTTCGTTCGCGCCGTCTTCCATCCCGGTGTTCAATGGACTGAAACACTGATGAATCGGTGACGAGGGTTTTCCCATTGGGGGTTTAAAGGGTGATTATTTTGAGCAGGATATGATTGGAACCATACCTGGTTATATAAGCTGTTAAAGAGCATTTTGCATCATCGTATCGTAATCGTTGGGAGAGAGTGTTGGAAAATTGTCAGCCAACATGCCCTAATGTGAAATATCACCAAGACTTGAGCGTTAGACCGAAACGGATGTTATTAGAAATGCACAAGCCATATTTCGGGATTTTGTCACTATCCGACAATCACAACTCTGCCTGAGTCTGACTATACTACTAACCAGTTCGCTCTTTTTGTCAATAAGGTGGATCCAAACCATGTCAGCACCTCTGCGGGACTTTCTCGAAATTCCTTACGACCAGCTTGAAGAAATGAATCTGGCGGCGAAGGCCCAGCGCTTAAGTCGTGTGCCGATTGACCAGATTCGGGAAGAGCGCCTTCGTTACCTCGCCGGGGAAAAACGCATCAAGGCCGTTACGGTCTGCTTCTCCGACCTGGAAGGCCGTCTGCATGTCCTTGATTATGACAAAAAATTCCTCATCAAGTCTGCTGATAACTTGACCTTTGACGGTTCGTCGGTGCGCGGTTTCTCGCAGCAGTCAGAATCAGACCTGCGGTTGGGTCTGGACTGGTCGGCGTTTTATTGGCTGCCTTCGGATGTTTTTGGATCGGGGAAGGTGCTGATTTTTGGTGAAGTTCGACAGGCGGATGGCACACCCTATCCCGCCGACCTGCGCTTGCAGTTGAAGTCCTACACTGACGCGCTGTACCAGCGTGACGGCCTGACCTGTAATGCTGCGCCAGAAATTGAAGGGTTCCTGTTCCAGGGGCAGAGTGCGGAACAGTTGTTTGTGGAAAACCGTCACTTTGAACCGGCGGGTAAGGGCGGTTACTACCATACCCTCCCTGGCACACCGCTGCGCCTCTTTATTGATACCGCCGCCGAAGTCCAGCGCGCGCTGGGTTTTGAGAACGAAAAAGACCATCCTGAAGTCGCCCCGGCGCAGTTTGAGATGAACTTCTCCCACTCCGAAGCCTGCATTACGGCTGACGAGATTATGCTGTACAAACTGATCTGTCGTCAGGTTGCGCGCCAGATGGATATGACCGCCAGCTTCCTGCCCAAGCCCATGACCGGCGTCAATGGCAGTGGGATGCACACCAATCTTTCCGTGTCATACAATGGCACGAATGCGTTCTATGATGCGCAGGGGCCGGAAAAGCTGTCCGCGATGGGTTGGGATTTCCTGTCGCGCATTCTCTACAGCGCCCAGGATTTGTGCCTGATTCTGAATTCGAGCGTGAACGCTTACCGCCGTCTGGACCCGCACTACGAAGCCCCGAACCAGATTCGTGCATCAGCCATTGATCGCGGTTCGATGGTGCGGATTCCGCTGGGCAATTCCAAGTCGGCGCGCGTGGAAGTGCGTTCGGTGGCCCCGGATGCCAATCCCTATATGGTTATTTATTCGCTGCTCAAGACCGGTCTGGAAGGCCCGCTGCCAGAGAATTTTGTTGCGCCGGATGATAAGTTCCTGTTCGACAACATTTATGATGCGGTGAACTGCTTCCAGAGCAGCGCCTTCATCAGTGATCTGATGGGCGCAGACGTGCAGGAGAAATTCGCGGGGCTGAAGCTGGCCTCGGCGGAACGCTGCCCGCGCCTGCTCGGTAGTGTGATTAAACGTTCGGAAATTCAGTTCCACCACGAAGTGACCAACCAATCGCTCTGGAATCTGTTCTAAAGCGTTCGGTAGGAACCCCATTGCGGGCGTTCCTGGAAGCCAGACCCTTCTGAATAACAAAGCCAGGTCGGGGCCATCGTGCGCCCCGATTTGTTTATCCAGCGCCTCCAGGTGAGCAGTTGGCGCTCATGGTTTGCAGCAGCGTAATCATATCCGCCGCGCTCTGGCACATCGCTTGCAGCGCCGACAGCCAGCGATCCGTGACATAAAGCGCGTCTTCTTCGGGTGAAGGAGTATCTAAAACCTCCCGCAAGTTGTCCCGACTGCCGGAATCCAGCACGTTTAACATGCGGAGAATGGACATGGTGCTGTAGTTGGCGCGGCGCAGCGTGCGAATTACGCGCAGGCGGCTGATTTCGGCACTACCGTAAGCGCGATAACCTTCCTGACCGCGCGGCACAATCAGTAAACCGTTCCGCTCCCAACTGCGCAGCATATCAATGGTGACGCCTAACTGCCGCGCTGCTGCTCCAATCCACAGCGGTTTTACCGGCAGATCGGCACTTCCGGTTTGCGCCCAATGTTCCAGCGCAGCAGCGGCGGCTTCCGCTTGATCTTGTTCGGCCTTGATGAGGGTTTGCAGCCGATAAGCAGTTTCCAGCGCGCCGTCTAAGTCGCCGGACGCCGCCTGGCGCACCAGTCCAATGGTGATTTGCCGGATATGTCCACCCTGCCAGGTACAGCGCATGGCCGTTTTTGCGAGCCGCATCTGGTCACGGTGCGCTTCGGTGAACAGGCGGTAGCCATTCGGCGCGCGGGGAATGGGGGGCAGAAATCCCCATTCCTCGTACAGTCGCACCGTATTTGGATGGACTCCGGCGGCTTGAGCCAAATCACTGGTGCGCAGGTAGCGCGGCTTGGCTTTCATTTTGACGGTGAGCTGGTTGGTGGTTTTAAGCCCATCTCCGGCACTGCCGGAATGGTGGGATTGTAGAGCCAAGCGTCAAAGAATTTGCCCAAATCTTCGCCGCTGAGTTTTTCCGCCAGAGCCATAAAGTCGGCAGTGGTCACGTTGCCATACTTAAAACGAGCATAATAGGTGCGGAGCAGCTCAAAAAAGACTTCATCACCCACATGCAGTCGCAGTGCATGTAACACCCACGCGCCGCGAATGTAGACGCCATAGTTAAACAAGTCATTGACGGGTGGGTTGCCCGGCGGCACAAATTGGTTACGGACTAGCGGGGTGGCTAAGGGCGCATAAATTTCACGCATGTATTGATCCAGTGCATCTGCGCCATCCGTGTGTTCCAGCCACAGCGCCGCGGCATAGGTGGCAAAACCTTCGTTGAGCCAGATGTCGCTCCATTCGGCCAGGCTGACGCTGTTGCCAAACCACTGGTGCGACAGTTCGTGGGCGATCACATTTTCGGAACTCGCCCCACCGCGCGCGGCATTCCGGCCAAAGAGGGTCAGCGTTTGTGTTTCCAACGCAAAACCCAGATTTTGATCGGCGACTACGACCCCATAGGCTTCAAACGGATAGGGGCCAAAGGTGTCGCTGAAGAATTCAATCATCTTGGCTGTGTTATGGAAGGTCAGCACCCCTTGTTGGAAAACACTGGCCGGATAGTAGTTGCGAATCGGCAGTTCGTCCGGCCCTTCGGCTTCTTCAACGATGAATTCGGCCACATTTACTGTTACCAGATAACTGGCAACCGGGTGAAGCGTTTCCCAGGTGTAGGTAATGGTGTCCCCATTTTCCTGCGTATCTTGCAGCAGGCCGTTGGCCGCCACCACATAGGGCGCAGGTACAGTGATCTCAAAAGTATAGAGGGCTTTATCCAGCGGATGGTCATTAACCGGATACCAGTAGGCCGAGCCGTCGGGTTCGCTGGCAACATAAACGCCTTTGTCGTAGCGCGTCCAGCCATGCGCAAAGACATCATAGTAGTGGGGCACGCCTTTACCGGGTATCCCACTGTAAGTAACGGCGACGGCGAAGACCTGATCTTTTGTTAATTCGGTAGCTGGCGTAATGGTCAGTTCGCGGCCATTGCGGCTGAATTCGGCAGGCGTGTCATCAACGGTAATGGCGCTGATGTTAAAGCCAAGAAAATCCAGATTAAAAGTGCTTAAGTTTTGGGTGGCGGTGACTTCTATCGTGACCGTGCCGGAAAGTTCGTTGGTCTGGTCGTCCCACGCCAGCGCCAGCGTGTAGTGCTGCACATCATACCCGCTGTTGCCAAGCTGCGGAAAATAATTGTCACCAATCCCGTCCGCGCCCGGTTGGGCCGCCTGGGCTGAAACCCCGCTGACGGTCAGCAGCAGTAGGCTGATGAGAATAATCCATTTGCGCATGAAAAACTCCTTTGTTGATCCTGTTTATATTACTCAAAAGTCCAGTGAAAGGTTATAAGTATTTCTTGAAAGTGGTCATCAGTAATTGAATTCCGTCCTGTGTCAGGTACAATGCAAGCTGGCATGGATGGGAACGAGGATGATTTGATGCGTGTTCAGCGAGTCTCCCGGCGTAATAATAAACTGCTGTGGGTGGGGTGCGGGTGTCTGGGCGCATTAGGGATTATGGCGGTGGTGACGATTATTGGTGTCATCGTTTTGCTCCCGGCACTGCCCGGATTGGCAGCCCAAGTCGCGGGTTTGCAGCCCAGCGGCAGCACAGCCAATGTCTTTGCGGCGGTTGAACCCACGCCGGATGTCCAACTGCAAAATCCGGTATCACCGCCGGATGCGGTGTTAAATGTCAGCGGCGCGGATGTGCAACCGTTGCCAGCCGGTACGAATACTTACACGGTGACTACCGGCACTAACAGCGATGGCGCGCCGGTAGCGTTGGTCACGTTTACCGAAAGCCGGCTGATGGAGTTGTGTTATCAACGTACCCAGGCGTGTTCCAATACCAACGAGCAGTTTCGCAATCTCAATCTGGATTTACGCCCCGGTGGGGCGGTGGTTTACGCGGATGTGTTGGTGCCGCAGTTGGGTGTGACGCAGACCATCGGGGTCGTGCTGCGGCTGGACAGCTCCCGGCGGCAGTTTGCCGTGGCCGGGGTGGACATCAGCGGGACGTTGTACACAATTCCGCCGGACACGTTGGGCACGCAGGTCGCCCAGATTGCCCAAACAGGCAACGATCTGCTGCGTCAACTGGAGCTGGAAGCCGGTGGCGGACAGTATGCCCTGGCGGAAGTCTATATTGATGATACGACGGTGACGCTGGTGTTGCGGTAAGAGCCGCTGCGTTTTATGATGGGGAATGAGCAAAGGGGTGTGAACCATGCGGATTGTTGTTACTGGCGCCGCGGGACGCCTGGGTGGGCGGCTGGTTGAAGTTTTAAAGCAACGTGGGCATGATGTCGCGGGTGTTGACATTATCCAGACCGAGCAGGTGTCGCCGCTTGACCTGAGCGATTTTGACGCCACTCACAAATTTATTTATGCCCATCGTCCTGAAGTAGTGTTTCATCCAGCCGCCTGGACCGATGTAGACGGCTGCGCCCGCGAACCGGAAAAAGCCATTGCCATCAACGGTTTTGGCACCCAGCATGTGGCGCTGGCAACGGCAGCGGTGCAGGCGGCAATGGTCTATATCAGCACCAACGAAGTTTTTGACGGACGCAGCAGTCGCCCGTATTACGAATATGATCTGACCAATCCAGTCAATCCCTACGGCTACAGTAAATGGGTGGGTGAACGCGCTTTGACCACGCTCAATCCTCGGCATTATCTGGTGCGCACCGCCTGGTTGTTTGCACATGGCGGCAAGAACTTCATCCAGACGATTCTCAACGCGGCCCAGGCGGGGAAAAATTTGCGGATAGTCACCAACGAAATTGCCAATCCCACTTACAATGACGATCTGGCAGAGGCTCTCGGTAGCTTGATTGAAACCGGACGTTATGGTATTTACCATCTGGTCAACGAAGGGGCCTGTTCGCGTTACGAGTTTGCCCGTTATTTTCTGGACAAGGCCGGGTATAATGATACCCCGATTGAACCGATTGCCGCTCAGGAATGGCAGCGGGCTTCAACGCCACCTACGTATGCCGCGCTGCATAATCTGGCGGGGAAGCAGATTGGTATAACACTGCGTCCCTGGCAGGAGGCGGTAGCCGCGTTTCTGGCGCGCGAAGGATTATGGCGTGAATAGTATTCGATGTGTTACAACCGTTGTCCGGTAATGGCTGAAAATCCCTCACATACCACCCAGCAGACCGCTCTTTTTTCCATCATCATTCCCAACTGGAATGGCGCACGATTTTTGCCTCCCTGTTTAGCGTCACTGGCGCGGCAGACCTACACGGCGCTGGAAATTATTGTGGTGGATAACGCTTCTCAGGATGGTTCCCAAGCCTTGCTGCGGGAACAGTATCCCCAGGTGCAGCTCATTGAACTGCCGGAAAATCGCGGTTTTACCGGCGCGTGTAATGCCGGGATGCAGGCCGCACAAGGGGAATTTGTCGCACTCCTGAACAATGATACCGAAGTTGACCCCGGTTGGGCGGCGGCGGTGGTTGATGTCTTTGATCGCCATCCTGAAGTGGGGATGGTCGCCAGCAAAATGTTGTTGTTTGACCAGCGCGATCACATTCACACCGCTGGCGATTATTTCACGCGCGATGGACGCGCGGGCAATCGCGGCGTCTGGCAGAAAGATGACGGCCAGTTCGACCAGGAAGAATATGTTTTCAGTGCGTGCGGCGGTTCATCTACCTATCGCCATGCCATGCTGGATAAAATTGGCCTATTGGACGATGACTTCTTCTTTTCGCTGGAAGATGTTGATCTGGCGTGGCGGGCGCAGCTTTCCGGTTGGCGCTGTCTTTACACCCCGTGTGCGGTTGTGTACCATCATTTATCCGCCACCGGGGGTGGGGTGACGGCCAGTTACTACGATGGCCGCAACCTCATCTTTGTACTGGTTAAGAATTTTCCGGCGGCGCTGTGGCGTAAATATGGCGGTTTGATCTTGCGAGCGCAGACCCGGCTCGCCTGGGAGGCGCTGCGGGCGTGGCGTGGGAAAGCCGCGCGGGCGCGTCTGCGCGGGATGTTGGCCGGAATTGGCGGCATCCCCCGCATGTGGCGTAAACGCCGCACGATTCAGGGGATGCGAACGGTGGCCGACGACGAATTAGAGAGGATGCTTTCAGCGCCAGGGGTATAACTATGCAGAATTTAGTTGAACGGGATGTCAAAACCTTGAATGGCGAATCACGTCCGCTCCTATCTATTGTCATTCCAGCCCATAATGAGGAGCAGCGGTTGCCCCCCAGTCTGGAAAAAATAGACACTTTTTTGAAGACCCAGCCGTATCAGGCCGAAGTGATTGTGGTCGAGAACGGCAGTACAGATCGGACAGTTGAAGTTTCCCAGGCGTTCGCGGCAACTCATCCATATGTGCGGGTGATTGAAGCGGCAGTGCGGGGTAAGGGGTTGGCGGTCAAAGAGGGCATGTTGGCGGCGCGCGGTGACTATCGTTTTATCTGCGATGCGGATTTATCCATGCCAATTGAAGAAATTGTCTCCTTTTTGCCGCCACAGACCAATGGCTATGATGTCATTATTGCTACCCGTGAGGGGAAACTCGCCAAACGGGTGGGCGAACCGGAATACCGGCATATCATTGGGCGCATCAACAACCTGATTATTAAACTAACGGCGCTGCGTGGTTTTGAGGATACCCAGTGTGGGTTTAAAATGTTCACCCGTGAAGCCGCCGAAGACCTATTTGGGGTGCAGCAGATGACCGGCATCGGTTTTGACATCGAACTGCTGTTTATCGCCAAAAAACGCGGGTATAAAATTAAACAAGTACCCATCACCTGGTATTTTGATCCCGATAGCCGGATGCGATTGGTTGGCGACTCGCTGTATTTGCTGGTCGAAATCTGGCAAATTCGGCGGAATTGGCTCTGGGGAGTCTATGCCCAAAAACAGCCCGAACACCACCGCCAGTCTTAAACACGAACACGAATATTACGCGAGCGGCTATCCTTACATTTTTGGTCTGGATGAGGCTGGACGCGGCCCTTGGGCCGGGCCGGTAGCCGCCGGAGCGGTGTGCCTGCCGTTAGACCGGCCTGATGTCAGCAAAGTCCTGCCCGGGGTGCGCGACAGTAAACAATTAACGCCGCGCGCGCGTTCCGGGCTGGTCGCGCGCATTCAGGAGACGGCGCTGACCTGGGGTGTGGGCAGTGCCAGTAACACCGAAATTGATGAAATCGGGATTGTTCCGGCGGTAAAACTGGCGATGCGGCGGGCGCTGGATATGGCACTGGCAAAAGTTGACTTTGCCCCCAACTGTCTGTTTTTGGATGCGCTGCTGTGGCCGGAGATGATGCTGATTCCGCAGGTGAGCATCATTGGCGGCGACCAGCGTTCGCTGAGTATCGCGGCGGCCAGTGTGTTGGCGAAGGTCTGGCGCGATGAATACATGATTGAGGTAGACAAAGAACTGCCGCAGTATGGCTTCGCCATTCATAAGGGTTACGGCACAGCCAAACATCAGGCGGCTTTAGCGACTTATGGCCCGTCGCCGCTGCATCGGCTGACCTTCGCGCCGGTACGCAAAGTTGCCGAAGCGCACAAAACAGAATTGTAAGGGCGGATGAACAGTTGAC
>DATALK010000182.1:0-4006 GCA_036261085.1 Phototrophicaceae bacterium
CAGTGGGAAACTGTGCGTAAACGGGCCAACTGGCTCCGGCTGAAAGGCCAACGGCTGCGGGTGATAATCCGCCGGAAAGGGAACCAGCATCCGCGTGGGGAACTGGCGCGCATACCGATATTCGGTCTCGCTGAGGTAAACCCGCGCGGCCTGAAAATACTCACGCCCGCCAATATGGTCGCCGTGCCAGTGAGTCAGCACCACTTGGCGGATGTCCCGATTGGTGATATGCAGGCGCGCCAACTGCGGGCCGATTTCTTCTTCCGGCTGGATGGCGAAGCGGGACTGCGTGATCCAGTTGATTTTGGTGGCCGCGATTTCGCCGGTATCCACCACAATCACGCCTTCGGGATGTTCGATGACCCAGGCGTAAACCGGTAAATCTAGCGTTTGGCTGTCGGTAAAAAGTTGGCCGAGGAAGGGTAACATCCCTCCGGCCTGGACACTGCCCCGGATGAAGGCGCGTTTAACCTGTACGATACCGGTCTGGATCGCGTGAATGCGAATCATGATTTTGGCTCCTTGATGGTCGGATAGTTTCAGGTAGAGGCGGGTCTCAGACCCGCCCCATTTACACGAAGTTAAGACCCTATAATGGGCGTTGCTGATTGAGTTCTGGTTTAATCTGGGCGGACGCCACAAGTGGCGTTCCTACATCGGGCTATGTAGGGACGGGGGCTTGCCCCGTCCGCTGGCGATCATTATTCTCACATTCAACCGTTCAAATGCGCTTAACTTTGTTCGTATGGGGCGGGTTTAGAAACCTGCCCCTACAACTCATCATTCTCATCTTGTTGCTGTTCTCGTTGCCGCAGAACGGATGGTGGCATCCGCATGGTCAATTTGATACAATTAGACAATCAGGTTTACCATATAGTAAACTAGGTTTACTAACTTGTCAAGAGGCGGCTCATGGCATCCAATTCTTACAGTCTGGAACAACTCCAGGCGCTCAATCAGGAATGCAATCTGGGGCGGCTGCTGGTGCAGGTCTCCCGCAATTTTTTCGCATTGGCAGCGCAAAAATATCACCAGCGCGGCTATGATGGCTTGAGTCCGGCGCACGCCTTTTTAATGGCGAGTGTCAACGCCGAGGGCACGACGCGCATTGTTGATTTGGCCGCCCGCATGGACACCACTAAACAATTTGCGGGGCGGTTGGTGAAAGACCTGGAACAGCGCGGCTATGTAACCACTGAACCTGATGCCCAGGATCGCCGTGCGTTAAATGTGACCGTCACGCGGGCAGGGTGGGTTTATTTTGCCGCCGCCTGTGAAGTTAAAGCGGAAATCGAAGCCGAGTTTCAGACGGCTTTGGGCGCGGAGGCGATGACGGCGTTTCTGGCCGCGCTGCAAACGCTGGCGCGGCTCCCGGTAGCCGCCGCCCAGCCGGTGACGGATTTTGATGGCTCTCAATGAGGGCGTTTGTCCGTTTGGGGCGGTGTTGAGTCGTCGGCCACCAGGCGGATACTCCGCGCGACGCCCGGCTGCCGCGTGATGTAGCCTTTCCATTCCAGCCGATCCAGATAGCGGTGGACATTCCCCGGCGACATATAACAGCCGTCGGCGATATTCCGAATGCTGGGCGCAAACCCGCGCTGGCGAATATAGTCTCGAATGAACAGATAAACCATATTTAACACGTCACTGTCCACTATGCCTCCGCCCGTGTAACAAGATTCTAACAGATGTTCATCGTAACACAGATTAGAACTTTTTTTCTATAGAACGAATCGTTCGGGTTTGGATAGAAGTTGGTTAAGAGGTAGGTGAATCGGCATAAAAGCCGTGACAGCGCGGTGTAGGGGAACAATAAGGGCAGGGGTGCATTCGGTGTCTTGGGCCAACGCCGCTGGGCGAAGAATATGGAGGCGGACACCCCATTGGGTGTCCCTACAAATATCGAATTTTCGTAGGGACGCGCAACGGCGCGTCCGACGCACCAACACCGTATTTATTGGAATTAAAAACTTGGTCGCCTCAATCGCCCAATTGGATTCGTACCATCCGATCCAATCCCGCCAAATCCGGCTCAATCTGAACTGCCGCCTGCGGAAACGTTTGCTGCGCTAAGTCCGCCGCCGCCGCGCCCTGATCCGCGCCAATTTCCAGCAGTAGCAGCGCGCCGGGGTTTGCCAGCCGGGGGGCTTGCGCCAGCAGCTGCCGGACGAGATCAAGGCCGTCCGCGCCGCCGTCCAGCGCCAGGTGCGGCTCGTAGCAGCTGACGTCCAATCCCAGAACCACGTCGCTGGCGATATACGGCAAATTCGCCAGCAGCAGATCAAACCGCAGGTTCGCAGCTAACAGTGGTTGCAGCAAATCGCCCTGGAAAAAGGTTACGCTGACGCCCTGCTGCTCGGCATTCCGGCGGGCGATGTCCAGCGCGGCGGGGCTGACATCCACCGCGACTACGTGCGCGGCGGGAACGTTAGCCGCGAAAGTCACCGCCAGCGCGCCGCTGCCCGTACCGACATCCACCGCCATGAGCTTTGTTTTCTTCTGCGCCCAGGTGATGGCGGTTTGTACCAGCAGTTCGGTTTCGGGCCGGGGAATCAACACATCCGGTGAGACCCAAAATTCCCGATCATAAAAGGCGCGCCGCCCCAGCAGATAGGGCAGCGGCTCCCCTGCTGCCAGCCGTTCCAATTGACTGAGATACTGTGCGGCCTGGTCGTCGCTGAGAACCGCTTCCGGGTGCGCCAGCAGATAAGCGCGTTCCACTTTTAAAACCGCTCCTAAGAGGACTTGCGCGTCCAGTGACTCGGTGCGACTCTGGGCCAGTTGCAGCGCTGCCTTAATCGTCAGCTTTTTCGACATCTTTTAACCTGACTATAACCTGTGTTTATCACTTTCTTACAATACGTATGATAGAATTTTCAGGATTTGTGCTGATAGACTTTCGGAGCCAAATCCCTTAGAATAAAATCGAAAGACGCTAAGAAAGAAACGAGGAAGTATAAACCATGTTCCGTCATGTTCCCAAACACTACGCTGAAACGTTAAAAACAGCGTGCAAGTACTGCCACAAAACTCCGGCGCTGTGGCACTATGTCGGCGGCGAGAAAATCTGCGTCCACTGCGGTACGCGGGTGTATAACTCGTCCATTCACTTTACCCACAGCAACCGGGTGAAGACCGTCAAAGAAGAATAATAATTGGCACACGGGTTCGCCCGGCGTGCCGCTTCTGTTTCTTTTTAAACTTTTTAGGCCACCCACAGATCAAAAGTAAACAGGGTTGCCAACAGCCCCATTAACAGCACACTGATCGTTGTCCACCCCCGGTCAAAAACGGTGCTGCGCCCCAACCTTGCCAGAAAAATATACACAGATGGTACGGCCAGGACGTACCGAATCATGCTTTGCGGAATGCTGCTGGTCACGGACAGTACCAGCACCCCCAGGCCAAACAGCGCCACACCAGGATAGCGCCGCAGCGTGACCAGACACGCGACCAGTGCCAGTGCCAGGCCGCCTAATTCGAGCAGATAATACACGGTGGTCGGTGGCGGATTCTGGTTGAGGCTTTGGAGCGTTTGTATCCATGTCCGCCACGAACGTTCGATGAGCAGCAGGCCGCGCCCGAAGAAACCGTCTTCCACCGTGCGGAATTGGGTTCCTAAAGCCGCATTCCACAGCAGATAAGCCGCCACCGGCAGCAGGACACTGACCGTGTTCAAAATCATTTTTCGGTTGAGCTTTAGCCCATCCCCGCGCACTATTCCCAGCCACGCCAGCGCCAGCGGCACGACCAGCAGGCCGCCCGCCGCGCGCGTCCAGGTGGCAAATGCCGCCAGCAGACCCGCCAGCAAAAGCTGTTTCCGGCGCAGCAGCGCCAGCGCGCTGAACGCCAGCCCCACAAACAAGCCTTCGGTATACACCTGGGCCAGGAAAAAGCCGGACGGGAAAATCACCAGATAAAATGCGGCGCGCAAACCGCCCGCTTCGGCCAGTTCGTCGCGGGTCAGATCATACAGCGCCAGCATCGCGGCCAGCGTGCCGAGCAG
>DATALK010000187.1:0-5552 GCA_036261085.1 Phototrophicaceae bacterium
CAGTGGCCGGTGGCCTTATGCTACTGTTCGCGGCGCGGGGTCGGGAGCGAGAACGGCTGCTGGCGCTGGCGCCCACGCTGATTTTGCTGGGCGGCGCGCTGGTTTTCTACGCGGTCTTTGTGCCGCTCAAAAGCCAGGGTGGGAGTTTCAAAAAAGCCTACCTGACGCTGATTCCGCTGCTGCTGCCGCTGGCCGCCTATGCGCTGGAACGGGCTGTGCCGGATGCGCGTCTGCGGTTGGGAACGATGGCGCTGGCGTTGATTTTGCTGACGGCCAACAGTGTGGAACTGGTGCGCGCCGACGCCCGCTTTGCGGCGGCTTATCTGGATGGAATGCGGCAGGTTGCCATCACCGCGCAAGCACTGCCAGATACTAACAACGATGGCGAAATCATTCTGATGGCGCAAGACCCATTCATGCTGCGATTTCTTGGCATCCGCAGCGTCATGCTGCCGATGGAAAACCGCGCGACCATTCTAGAAGTGGCGCAGCGTTACAACGTGGACTATCTGATGATGCCGCCGGATCGTCCGGCGCTGGACGCGCTGTATACCGGGGCGGAAACCGACGCGCGCTTCTTGCCAGCGGCCAAAGTGGCTGGGACGAATGTGGCGCTGTACGGCTTTGATTTTGCAGCGGCGGGGGAAAACTGAGATGGTGTCAGCGGCTCATTCTACTGGCGCATGGCTCCGCCGCCACCGCTTGCACCTGATTCTTGTGCTGGCGCTGATGCTGCGGTTGGGGCATCTGATTGGGCAAGACCCCTTAGCCGCGTATGCGGCGGGTGGTGACAGCCGGTGGTATCTGCTGAACGGTTACGCGCTGGTAACGGGTTTTGAACAAGGCCAGGTGACAATTCCCGGTTTGCCGGGGGTAGAAATGCCAGTTATTTTAGACCATTTGCCGACGCCGCCGGTGTATTTGCTGCTGTTAGGTTTCTGGCAGGCGCTGCTGCCCCCGGCGGCGGCGGTGCGGGTGCTTCAACTGCTTCAAGTGGGGTTGAGTATCGCTACGATTTATTTGGCCTATCGTCTCGCCCGCACCCTCAGCGGCGCTGAACGCGCGGGTCTCATCACGGCGGGTGTCTTAGCTGTTTCGCCCGCGTTTGTGATTGAACCGTCTCTGCTGGTGTCGGAAACGGTGTATATGTTCCTGGTGAGCGCGGCCTTGAGCGTGTATGTCCCCGCGTTTGCGGCGCAGCCGCCGCCGGGGACGGGGTGGGCAAAACCGCTGGCGCTGGCCGCCGTTCTGCTCGGATTGGCCGCGCTGACTCGCGCGCCGCTGCTGTTATTTCCGGTGGGTTTAGCGCTGCATCTGCTGCTGGCTTGCGGCTGGCGGGAAGGGCTGAAACGCGCGGCGCTGCTGCTGGTGCTTTACGTGCTGGTGGTTTCCACCTGGACGATTTACAACCGCGCTCGATGGGGGCGGTGGGTGATCGGCGCGGAAGGGCTGGCGGCGTTTGTGTTTATCGGGGCGACGGATTGGAACGGGCCGGAGCAGGTGGATGAAAATTTGGCGGCCACCACCGGGAGTGCTGTGCCACGCAGCACAGAAGACCAACAGGAACTTTATCAGCAGGCTGCCGCGCAGATTATCGGCAGTGACTTGGGCGGCTATTTTCAGCGCCGGGTCAGTGATCTGGCGGCAGCGTACTTACAACCGCATGGCACACTTTACTACGGCGGCGAAAGTCTGAAAGACCTGCTGGTGACTTGGCTGCAAACGGATCAGACTCCGGGCGGCCTGCTGCGGCTGACGCAGGGCGATTGGTTCTGGCCGAAGCTGGTCATTTATGGGTTTCACTATTCCGGGTTGCTGTTCGGTCTGGTCGGGATGTGGGTCTCCCGGCGGAACTGGCGCGCCACGCTGCCGCTGGCGGGCCTGATTCTCTATCTCACCCTGGTGCATCTGGTGCTGGACGCGCTGCCGCGTTATCTGTTCCCAACGCTGATTTTCTGGTGGGTGTTTGCCGGAATGGCGCTCAGCCGGTGGTGGCCGCGACGTAAGGCAGCCGCACCGTAAAGGTCGTTCCCTGGCCTTCGCCGCTCTGAACGGTGATCGTGCCACCATGTCGGGAAACACACTCCTGAACAATCATCAACCCCAACCCCGTCCCTTCAATCTCACCGACATTTGTGCCGCGATGGAATGGGTCAAATAGTTTGGCGAGTTCGCTTTCGGGAATGCCAATACCCTGGTCGCCGACCTGAAAGACCAAATCGCGGCCCTCTTGAAAGACGTGGAGGCGAATTTGTCCGCCAGCCGGGGAATATTTGATCGCATTAGAGACCAGATTCATTAAGATGTGGGAAAGCAGTTTTTCGTCCAGGACGATATTTCGGTAGTCCCGATCACTCGTAAAAATCAAGTGGTGCGACGGCTGGGCTGTGCCCTGGGCTTGCTCTAAAACCATCTGGCAAAACGCCATCAAATCCAGCGGCGCGGGTTCAAAACCAAACTTGCCCGCTCCCGCGCTGCTGGTTTTGAGAATATCATCCGTCATCTGGGCCAACCGCTGCACCTGCTTCTGAATTTCATGCAGGTGAGTTATCTGCTGATCCGCTGTCATGCGGGTTCGATACCGCTCCAACAAGTCGCTCGAACTGCGAATGACGGCCAGCGGGGTTCGAAACTCGTGTGAGACGACGGAGATAAACTTTTCGCGCATCTCCACCATTTGCCGTTCCTGCTGCATTTTCAGGTGCAACCGTTCGGCTTTCAACCGTTCGGCTTCCAGCAACCGGCGTTCGGTCACATCGTGTAACGTTGCCAGGATTGCCCGGTCTGTGCCCCAGGGAATCCAGGTGGCCGTCCAATCCATCGGGCAGATGGTGCCATCGGCCCGTAAAATTTCGGTGGAACCGATCATGCGGCTGTCATCCTTAAGCCCCTGTAACCACTGGTGGGCGAGTGACCTTTCGCCCGGCCAGAACCGGGAATAGTGCTGGCCGATGAGCGCGCCGCTTTCATAACCTAATATGTCTCGCGCGGCCCGATTGGTATTCTGAATAATGCCCAGGCCTGAGAGAATCAGGATGACATCGGGCGAGCCGTCAAAAATCACCCGAAATTGCTCTTCCGCCTGCCGCCGTTCGGCCAGTTCTTCCTGGGATAGGCGGTACAGCGCGGCGTTATTACCGGCAATTGCCACTTGCGCGGCTAAGGCTTCCACCAACCAGAGATCATCTTCGCTGTAGGCGTTCAGCCGGTAGCTCAATACCTGAACGACGCCCACCACCTGCCCATCCAGTTTGAGCGGCACGATTAATCCCGAACGGGTTATATCTTCCTCTTCGGGGGGGATGTCTTCCGTTTTCATAACGGCTTCGGCATTAAAACCGTAAGAGGTGACAGCGGTTCGCAGATGGGCCTGATAATCGTTCAGCCGCAGCGATTGGCCGGTGCGGATCGCCAGACTTTGCGTTCCGCGCCCTGCGGGTTCCAGGGGAATCGGTGGCAAGGCGCTGGCGTCGAGCGGTTGACCTTCGTGCCGGACATAGCGGCACCGGATCAGCTCATCTGCTGAATTGTAGCGCGAAACGATCAGGCTATCACAGTCCATAATGCCCGCAACCAGCCGGTACAAGGTATCATAAATGGTATCCAGATCAAGCGATTGGCTGAGATGCTGCCCGGCTTCATAGACCAGGCGCAGTTGTTCGGTGCGTTTTTGTAAAGCGGCTTCCGCCTGTGCTTTTTCGGTGACATCATAAACGATGGCATAGAGCAGGCTGACGCCCATAATCGTGACCGGGCCAGAATGGACTTCAACTAAACGGGTCTCCCCGGAGGCTAACCGGTGCGAAACCGTAAACCGGAGATGATACTTTTCCTGCGACCAGGCCAGTTGCTCCATCACCTGTTCTTTAGGGAGCTGATAGAGGTCAGCAAAATTCATATTGGTGAGGGTGTCGCGGGGGTAGCCATAAAAGGTTTCCGCTGCCGGGTTTGCCATGATAATGTTCCCGTTGGCGGGGTTAATGATAAAATTGGGGGCGGTATGTTCTTCAAAGCGTTGGCGGGCGTGGGCGGCGTCTTCCGGGGCCGTCACGGTGGTTTCGTCGTACATCCCAGGTGTTCCTTCTGATTACTACTCTATTCTAACTGATTTTTCTCAAAGAAGATATAATCTTTCGTTTTTGTTAATACGCCATAATGGGATTGGGTCATGATATAATTCCGGCACATGAGGAAAGGTGTCTTCCGATGACTTACATCCTGGGCATTGAATCATCCTGTGACGAAACGGCGGCGGCCGTCGTGCTGGATGGCAAAACGATTGTTTCGAACATTGTCGCCTCGCAGATTGATCTTCACGCCAAATATGGCGGCGTATTTCCCGAACTAGCCTCCCGCGCGCATGTGGAAGCGGTGGGCGCGGTGGTGGAACAGGCCGTTCATGACGCGGGCATTGGTTACGACGAATTAGACGCGATTGCGGTCACGCGCGGCCCCGGTCTGGTCGGGTCGCTGCTGGTCGGTGTGAATTACGCCAAAGGGCTGGCGCTGGCAACCGGCAAGCCGTTGGTGGGCATCAACCATCTGGAAGGCCATGTATATTCGCTGTGGCTGACCGACCCGAACCGCGAAATCAAGTTCCCGGTAGTGGTACTGATTGTCTCCGGCGGCCACAGTGAACTGCTGTTGATGGAGGGACACGGCCAGTACCGGCGGTTGGGCGGCACGCTGGATGACGCCGCCGGGGAAGCCTTCGATAAAGTCGGGCGACTGCTGGGGCTGCCGTTTCCTGGCGGGCCAAACATTGAACGCGCCGCGTTGAATGGTAACGCCATCGCCTACAAATTCCCACGCGCTAAACGCGATGACAGTTATGATTTCAGCTTCTCCGGCTTAAAAACAGCGGTGATGCGTGAAGTTACTGTTCAACCGCTGCCGACGGAGGCCCGCGCCCGCCGCGCCGAAAAAACGCCTAAGCTGCGTTCGGATGTTTCGATTAGTGATGTGGCTGCCAGTTTTCAGGAAGCGCTGGTGAGTGCGCTGGTGGACAAAACCACGCGCGCCGCCAAAGAACATCATGCGACGGAAATCCTGATCGCCGGGGGCGTGAGCGCCAATCAAGCGCTACGCCAGAAAATGCGCGCCGAGGCGGGACTGCCAGTACGCTACCCGCCGCTGCACCTGTGTACCGACAACGCCGCCATGATCGCCGCTGTCGGTTACTACCGGTTTGAGGCGGGCTTACGCAACGGCCTTGACCTGGATGTGAAACCCATGTGGCCCCTGACAACGGATGCGTATGAGAAGTAGTTCCAACGCTGGAAGGAATGGACGCCCGTCCATTCCAAACCCCCGGTATCCATTGTAAGCGGAATTGAAACGCTTTCGATCCCAAATGCGTATAGGGATGGGGATTAGTCGCGCTGATTAACCCAGCGCATTCATTTCTCTGGAGTTGGTTACAATGACTGCTACCACTTTGCCTGCTCGACAAGTGTCCAGCCGCAGGCTTGATTTTGGTTTTGTCGCCGTCCTCAGTCTGGCCGCCATTAAACTCAGCATTCATTTGCTCACCGCCGCCAATTATGGGTTAT
>DATALK010000192.1:0-8973 GCA_036261085.1 Phototrophicaceae bacterium
TGAATCTTGATGGTATTCGCGTTTTCCCGTAATCCTGATCCCGCTCGAACTCCTTAAAGGCAACAACGGCTCTTTCCTGACACTATTCAGGAAGGAGCCATTGTTTTTAGACTAAAGTGTACCGTCTGGAAGGCCCGCCGCGCATTCGGGGCGGGGAGCAAAAATACCGTTTATGAACCGGATGTTTGGGTGTTAATGTATTCCTGAACGGCGGCGTAGCGTTCGTTCACATGGGTCATCAGTTGGGTGAGGGCGGTCTCAAACGCCGCAGCGGAACTGAGATTGGTGTACCCCTCCTGTTCGCCATTCTCACCCACAACGTAAGGGGCTATCAAATCATGGAGTGTTTGATAGGTAGCTTCCATTTTCGCTGGCGCAAACGCGCCGGTAACGGTGTCATCCACATAAGTCACATAGAGATCGTGATACACGGGATCGTCCAGCAGGTAACGAATGAGCGGCCAATCACTGCTTACATTTTCCTGCGTTAACGACGATGTGGTGGTCGTGGCCTCCGAACGGTTCTGCGCATCCTGCCCACCGGGGCGACCCCCGCCACCCATACCAGCCGACAACGCCATATTGTTGTCCCAGGGAATCCAGGTGAGCAAGCCCGTTGTTGGATCATTGTAAAGATAGTAGTTATGGGCCATGCTGCCGTAGGTATCCCAGTTTTGCACGACGGCATTGACGGCTAACCAGTGGATAAAACCATCCACATCCAACACGGCTTCCAGATTTTTGCGCCAGGTGGCTGGCTCAGTTGTGCGGGTTTCCGCGTGTAACGCCGTAAACAGGGCCAGAATATCGCTGTAGTCGCCTTCGTCAGCGTTGGTTTCTTTTTCGAACGCATCCTCGTCGAATGACCCAGCGGCAAAAGTCGCCCCTGTGCCTTCCGGTTTATAAAGATTGCCGCCATCATCTTCAAACTGGGTCTGGATAACGGTATCATCAATCACTTCAACGGCGGTATACAACCCAAAGTAGGTTGGGCCGGCGCCATAGTCCACATAAACGGCGTAAAAGGCAGTCTGGGCGGCGGGGACGCCCGCTTCGCGGAAGATGTCGGCGGTCACTTTTTCGCGCAGCAGGGAGGCGTCGCTCCAATTACTGGAAAAGCTGAGTTTTTGGAAACCGTAGAACCGCTGATTTTCAATCTCAGGATAATCATCCTCAAATTGGTCGAAGTCCAACTTGAACGGCAGTTTATAGGTTCCGCTGCCCCAGGTACTCATCAGGCTCGAATTCCCTTTGAAGCGAATGCCCACGTTTGTCCAGACCTGACCGTCGAACTCAATATCGGCTGTCGCCCACATGGGATTCGTGTCCGTTCCGAGCATATCTCCGCCCATCCCGCCCGGAGGATGCTGGCCCATAGCCGCTGGTGGTTGGCCGTCTTGCGGTGGCTGTCCACCTCCTGGCATTTGACCACCTTGTGGTGGTTGGCCGCCTTCGGGCATTTGCCCATCTAATGGGCGTTGGCCGGGATCAAAATTGCCTTCGGGCCTGTCGCCGCCCATATCATCCATACCGGCTCTAGCGCCAAATTCGCCGTACAGTTCAGTCATGTCGTCCAGCATGGCCTGCCAGGTTTCTGGCTCAATGGTGATCGTCATGGTATTGACGGCCTCTTGCGGAAAGACCACCGCATAATTGGGATCGGCTTCCTTGCCGTGTGAAGCCTCCACCCAACCTTCCGGGCGCGTTGGCTCCTGCGCCAGGGTTAAATTAGCACCAAGCGCCAGAATGAGCATGGACATAAAAAAAATCGGGATGGTACGGGATCGTTTCATAGCTGGATTACTCCTCTTGTTTGAATGCGATCAAAAGATAGCGGGTATTATTCCGGTTCGGTTACGGTGATCTGGTTGGAAGTAAAGCGCACCCGGTTGGTATCCACCGCGTGGGCATGGTAATAGATGCTGATTTCCGCCGAGTCGCGCAGGAAATTTAACCGGCCAATTTCGATGCGATTAATCGGCAGCCCGGTACGATCCTGCAAATCGGCCAGCAGCAGCGGCCAGTTTTCGGGACGGATCATTTCGATCCGCTCGTAAGTAATCGTTTTGCGGGTTTCGTACTGGAAGCCCCAGCCGTTTTCCAGGACATATAACACGCCGATGGTCGCCAGGTTGGCAACTGCAAATTCGGTGTAAGCCGGTTGGGCCAGTAAAATCGAGTTGAGGACGGGCAGGGCGATCAGGACAAACAGATAGGTCATTTCGCGGATCGGGATGGTATCCGTTCGGTAGCGCAAAATGGAGAAGATCGCAAACAGACCAAAGCCCACCCCAACGCTGATTTCGGAGTTGTTTAACAGGCCCATCACAAAAAAGATGATGGTGTTAAAGGCAAAGAAGGTGAAGACGTAGTTCTTATCGCGCTGCTGCGGATAATAGATGCAGCGGACAATGATAAAGACGATTGCCAGGTTGAGGCCAAAATTGACCAGGGTGCTAATGAAGAGATTCATGGGTTAACTCTTTCTGCATGACTTTCTTGATCTGCCGGATTTGTGGTTTGAAGTTGTTGACTTTGAGGTCGTCATAGAGCGTATAGACCCCGGCGCAGTATTTGCTGAACGAAGTGGGGCGAATACCAAGCTGCCGCATCTGCTGGATAAAATCCGACTCTTGGGAGAAATGCGCTTGTTTAACTTCCGCGATGGCGAGACCCGGCAGGGCGCTGTACGTGCAATCCCAACCGAACTCCACATTTAAGTCCAGCGTGACCCGTTCCACGCGCCGCTTGCTCACAAGCGTCAGCCGCCAGTATTCATTCCAGAGTTTGGGTTCCAGTTCTTCGCCCTCAAATGGGGTATAGACCTGGACAAAATCGTCGGCTGGCCCGCTAATGTGCAGCGCCACTTCCGGTATCTGAATACGAGATTTCACCGTCCGGTTCTGATTGGTTTTATGTTTGACTTCAAAGAACGTGAGATCGGAACCAATGTATTTGCGCTCCCGGACTTTATATCGAGAACCCCGGCCATTGTGATGCTGCTGATAGAAGAGAAAATCATTGGTGTCAAAATAGAGCGTCTGATAGTGATTCAAACGGCGGGTGTTAATACACAGCACGCGATATTGATCTCGAACCTGTTCCAACACCGTACAAAGCTGGCTGATCCCCATCACATATTTGGTGTCGGTGCGATCCAGCAGCGAACAGTTCTCCATTTCAGCGAGGCTGATCGGGTCAAACCGGGTTAACAGCCGTTCCACCTGCCCCCGGGTGCGGCTCATGTTGACCATCGTCTGCTGTTCTGCTGGCAATTCCTGGATAGCGATCATCAGCTACTCTCCAATAACGGAAGTCGGTTCTGACGACTTCCACCGCATTCACCGTCCAATGGTCACACGATAGTTAAATGGTGTTCATAAGTGGTTCAAACAACCTTAACATTGCCTTAAACTACAACGCGCATCAGGGTAAGTCATAGATATTCAGAAGATGTTGGGGGCGTTTTTAAGGCGGGCTATTGTTTGGCAGCAGTCCGAGAGGCGGGGTCAAAAAATGTAGGGGAGGGTCTCAGACCCTATACGCATCAACCTAAGCGCTTTTGCCGCCAGAGGCTAAAGCCGTCTGGCTGAATTTGCCGCCTTCGGCGGCCTTAAGCCCACTGAAGGGGCTAGTTAATACCTGACATGGATCTCATTTGTCCCTTCAGTGGACATAGTTTTACTGGTAGCCCTGGGTTTAAACCCAGGGCGGCACATGGGCGAGTCTTAACTTGATGCCAATAGGTCTCAGCCCCTCCCCCACAAACAATTCGTGCTGCTAATGGGAGAACGAAAACAATTTCATGCGATTTGATTGGATTTGTCGGGGCGACCTAGCAGGTCGCCTACAGCAAAAATCATATGGGTTCGTTTTCATTTCTCCATAAATTTCAGTTGGCCGGGTCTTCGGGTTCCACGTTCACTTCATGCACTTTGCCGGTGGCAATGTAAATCACCCGCTCGGCAATATTGGTTGCCAGGTCGCCAAAACGCTCTAATTCCTGCCCGGCGCGCAAAACCTCATACGAAGCCTGGACGACTTTTTGTTTTTTGGTCTCGGCCATCATGGCAATGATGTGAGCAAAGAACGTGGCGTAAAGGTGATCCACCTCGTCGTCCTGTTTGGCGGTGTGTTCCGCCAGACCGACATTGTTCTGGGCGTAAGCCTCCATACACTGGCTGAGCATCACGCCAACAATGTCCCCCATCTGTTTCAGTTCGGTGGGTTGGGTTCCCCCAGGAAACTCGTTTAAGCGGGGGATGACTTTGGCAATCCCTTTGGCCTGATCGCCCATCCGCTCCAGGTCAACAATCATGTTCATCACGGCGACAATCGCGCGCAGATCGCTGGCGGCGGGCTGCTGGGTAGCGATAAGCTGGACGCACTTTTCTTCAATGGCAAACCGTTTGGCGTTGACAGAAGCATCAAATTCGATCACCTGCCGCGCCAATTCTTTGTCGAGCTTATTCAAGGCTTTCAGCGCCAGCTTCAGTTCTTCCTCGACCATCTTACCCATTTCCAGGATTTCATCCCGGAGTTCATTGAGTTTGGTTCCAAATTGTTTACGCACCGGTAGACCTCGTTTCTTTAACCACGCCGCCCCGTAATATAAGCATTGGTCAACTCTTCCTGAGGGGTACTGAAAAGTTGATCGGTCTGGCCGAATTCGATCAAACGCCCTAACCAGAAAAAACCCGTCCAGTGGGACGCTCGCGCGGCCTGCTGCATGTTGTGGGTCACGATGATAATGGTATATTCCTGTGCCAGTTGGCGCATCAGTTCTTCGACATGCAGGGTCGCTACCGGATCGAGCGCCGAACAGGGTTCATCCATCAATATTACTTCAGGTTTGACCGCAATGGCGCGGGCAATACATAACCGCTGCTGCTGGCCGGGATTTAAATCCAGCGCCGAGGCGCGCAGGCGATGTTTCACCTCATCCCACATCCCGGCACTCAGCAGGCTTTCTTCGACAATCTGATCCAAATTGCCATTTTTTGCCAGTCCCAGCACACGCGGGCCAAAGGCTACATTATCATACACACTTTGTGGGAAGGGATTAGGCCGCTGGAAGACCATGCCCACTTTTTGGCGCAGCTCGGTGACATCTACCCCTTCACCGTAAACGTTTTCATTGTCCAGCAGAATTTCACCGTCAACGTGCGTGCCTTTAATCGTATCGTTCATCCGGTTAAGGGAGCGTAAGAAGGTGGATTTTCCGCAGCCAGAGGGGCCGATCAGGGCGGTAATCTGATGTTCTTTAATGGACAGATTCAGCTCAATCAGGGCTTGAAAGTTGGTGTAGTAGAAACTGAAATTTCGAACGACGATTTTATTATCCATGTTAGCCAAACCGCCCGGTAATGTAATCGTCGGTTTGTTGGTTCTTGGGGCTGGTAAACAGTTCACCGGCTACCCCAACTTCAATGAGTTCGCCATCCAAAATAAACCCGGCGCGATCCGCGACCCGCGCCGCCTGCTGCGTGCTGTGCGGCACCATAATAATCGTGTACTGCTCTTTGAGTTCTTCCAATGAGTCTTCCACCATACTGGTCGAAAGGGGATCCAGGCCCGAAGTGGGATTGTCCAGCAAAATGATGTCCGGCTCCAGGGCCAGACTGCGCGCAATACAGAGGCGCTGCTGCTGGCCGCCAGAAAGGGCAAAAGCGGATTGATGCAGGCGGTCTTTAACTTCCTCCCACAGCGCGGCCTGTTGCAGCGAACGTTCGACTCGTTCATTCAGGTAAGCCTTATCCCGAATTCCAGCCACCCGTAACCCATAGGTCAGATTATCGTAAATTGTCCCTGGCAGCGGTGTGGGCAGGGCAAAAACCATACTGATGCGGCGGCGGAGGTCGGCCACGTTCACGCTGCGCGCAAAAATATCCTGACCGTTAAATAAAATTTTCCCCCGAATTTCGGCTTTGTCAATCAAATCCGTCAGGCGGTTGAGCAGGCGGAGCAGGGTCGTTTTGCCGCTGCGGGAGGGGCCAAACAGGATAAAAATTTCATTGGCGTAGATGTCCAATGAAAAATGGCGCAGGGCTTCTACCCCATCATCATAGGTGAAGTAGAGGTCTTGGATCGAAATTTTAGGCAGCATGGGTTTATCCATCGGGGTTCACCACTCGCGGCGGCGGCGCATCCGGGTACGGACAAGAGTCGCTGCCAGGGTTAAAGACAGGACAAACAGCAGCAGTACCAGGGCGGTGCCATATTGAATACTGAGCGGCATATCGGGAACCTGCGTGGAAATGACGTACAGGTGATAGGGCAAAGCCATCGTCGGTTCCAGAATTGTCCGGGGCAGTTCGGGTAGATAGAAAGCGGCGGCAGTAAAGAGCAGCGGGGCGGTTTCACCGGCGGCGCGGCTTAACCCTAAAATCACGCCAGTGATGATGCCAGGGAGCGCTTGCGGCAGTACTTGATGCCAGATCGTTTGCCAGCGGGTCGCGCCCAGGCTGAGGCTGACCACGCGAAAGCGGTTCGGTACGGCGACAATCGCTTCTTCGGAGGTGCTGATGATGACCGGCAGGGTCATGATGCCGAGGGTTAACGAACCGGCCAGAATGGATGTGCCGAAGCCCAGAAACAGCACAAACACGCCCAGGCCAAATAAACCGTAAACCACCGATGGAATCCCGGCCAGATTAACAATCGCCAGCCGCACCCAGCGCGTCAGCCGGTTATCCCGCGCGTATTCGGCCAGATAAATAGCCGCGCCAATCGCCACCGGCATACAGACCAGGGCGGTTCCTAAAGTCAGGATGATCGTCCCCAGGATGGCAGGCATGATGCCCCCGACTTTCATGCCATCCGTCGGCATGGCCGTCAGAAATTCCCAATTAATCGCGCCAATGCCCATGACGACAATCATCAAAATGACCAGCACAATGGGAACCACGACGAGAACCGCCACACCAGTAATAATCCCGACAGCGAGTTTTTGAACCTGTTGGCGGCTCACAGTTGCCCTCGCTTCCGGCGGGTTTGGGTGCCAACCAGACGGCCTGCCAGCGAATTGACGGTAAAAGTAATCAGAAACAGCACAATCCCAATTCCAAAGAGGACAGTGTAATGCAGACTGCCCTGAGCGACTTCCCCCATTTCGGCGGCGATAGTCGCGGTCAGGGTGCGAACGGGTTCAAATAACATGGTTGGACTGAGTTCGGGAATATTGGCGGCGTTGCCCGTCACCATCATCACGGCCATCGTTTCACCAATGGCGCGGCCAATGCCCAACATCACGGCCATGACTAACCCGGAACTGGCCGCTGGCAAAACCACCCGCCAGATCGTTTGCCATTGGGTCGCCCCAATCGCCAGTGCGCCATCCCGATATTCTTTCGGCACAGCATACAGCGCATCTTCCGAAATGCTGATGATCGTCGGGAGCGACATGTAGGCCAGAATCAGCGACCCGGTAAAAGCGGTTAACCCGGTAGGCGCGCCCAACTGCTGGATAATCGGCGCCAGCGCCACCCAACCCAGGAAACCCAGGACAATTGAAGGGATGCCTGCCAGCACTTCGATTAGCGGTTTGAGAATTTCGCGCTGCCACTGCGGGGCGATTTCGCCGAGATAAATAGCGGTAATCAAGCCAAACGGAACGGCGATAATGATGGCGACCACTGTGACCAGAATGGAACCGACAATGAGCGGCCAAATGCCGTACAGCCCCTCAATCGGATACCAGCGATCCCCAAAAAGCTGGCGCAGCGGCACATCCAGAAAGGCCGGTAAACCTTCCCGAACCAGGAAGAAAAAAATCAGGCCAACGATCAGAATGGTCGAGACGCCCGCTATTAAAACCAGGCGCTCAATCACGAATTCCCCCCAGCGGCGCTGCGGCGGTTGATCCACTGGCGGCGGTGGGGGGGCTGGGTTTGAATCGGTCTGGGGGATAGTCATTGTCTTATTTTTGTTCCAACGAAACGAATCCTAATTGCGTGACAATTGCCTGGCCTTCGGGCGCGAGAATCCAGTCGAGATAGGCGCGAATGGGGCTGCCCGCTGCCGCTGCCGTATACATATAGAGAAAGCGAGAGAGCGGATAACTGCCACTAGCGGCGGCGGCTACCGAGGGCAGTACATAGGGCGCATCCTGATTGGGCGCGATGGCAATCATTTTTTCGTGCGCGGTGATGTAGCCCAGGCCATCGTAACCAATCGCGTTGGGATTACGGCGAATCTCGCTGGTAATCCCGACGGATGAGGGCATCAGCAGCGTTTGGGGCGCAAAAACATCCGTGTTTTCGCTGTCGCCGAGCCGCACAACCTGCTCCAGAAAATAGACATGGGTTCCCGAATTGGTTTCGCGGGACAGCAGCACGATCAGCGCATCATTCCCGCCGACTTCACGCCAGTTTTCGATGCGTCCGGTAAAAATATCCGCTAACTGCTGAAGGGTCAGTTCAGAAACGGGGTTGTCGGGATGGACAATGACGGCAATCGCATCAATCGCCACCGGAAATTCTTCCGGCTCGATACCATTGGCCTTTGCTGCCGCGAATTCCTCAGCTTTCATCTCACGGGAAGCGTTAGCAATATCCACCGTGCCGTTGATGAGCGCGGCCATGCCCGTGCCCGTGCCGCCCCCGGTGACGGCAATCGAGATTTCGGGATGAATTTGATGGTAGGTCTCCGCCCAGGCCAGGGCGAGGTTGACCAGGGTATCCGACCCCTTATTTTCAATGCTGATCTGGCTGCCGGGCTGTGGCTCACTGCTGTCGGCATTGGGACTACAGGCGGCAAGCACCAGCAGCAGAATGGCGGCCCCCAGCCGTTGTGGGATGGTCAAAATTGTTTTTGGAAACACCTGAATGCTCTCATCATTTTCGTTTGTCAGGCGCTTGGCTTTCTAACTGGACGGCGTTTTCAGCAGTACCGAGTTTCACAAAGGCCAACCGCCTCTCTTATTATGCCGCTTCGAAGCGGAAAAATACAGTAAAGCCGGACAGAAAATGAAAG
>DATALK010000207.1:0-8663 GCA_036261085.1 Phototrophicaceae bacterium
GGCCACCGCGTCCGGCAGCGACATCACCCGCGACGGCCCCAGCCCGACCACGCGCGATCAAAATCCCGATGAAGCCGAATTGCCCGCTTTCTTTGTGACCGCGATGGACTTAGCGCCGGAAGAACACGTTAAAGTGCAGGCCGCCATCCAGCGTTGGGTTGACTCCAGCATTTCCAAGACCTGTAACCTGCCGAATGAATACACGGTGGAACAGGTCGGCAAGCTGTACGAATATATGTACGACCTGGGTTGCAAGGGCGGCACGGTCTACCGCGACGGCAGCCGTGACGAACAGGTCTTAATGCTGAAAAGCGATGAGAGCCAGAAACCGGCCCCGGCAGCCAGTGACAACGGCAAGCCCATCGAGCAAACGTCCACGCCGCACCGCGTTTACCCGCGTCCGAAGCGGTTGGCGGGGGTGACGGTCAGTCGCAAGACGCCGTTTGGCACGGCTTTTATCACCATGAACAGCGACGAGTTTGGCAATCCGTTTGAGGTGTTTATCACGGTGGGCAAGGCAGGGAGCGATTTGCAGGCGGAGGCCGAAGGGCTGGGCCGCATGATCTCGCTGCAATTGCGCACCACCGCGCCGCAAAATCGGAAGGATATGCTCAAGCTGGTGGTCGATCAGTTGCAGGGTATCGGTGGTTCGCGCGTGGTCGGGCTGGGGCCGTCGCGGGTGATGTCGCTGCCGGACGCGGTGGCCGGGGCGCTGATGGAACATTACTTCCCGCCCCCAACGGAACAGCAGTTGAATCTGCCGCTCATCAACGGCACGTTGACCCCACCGGCCCATGCGGCGGAAGAAAAGCACGAGGCCCATACCAACGGCGTCCCGGCGCATGGGGTCATTTCCGGTGCGGATATGTGTCCCGAATGCAAAACCTTCTCGCTGATCCGCGTTGAAGGCTGCCGCAAGTGTATCGTCTGCGGCTACAGCGAGTGCTAATAATTATAGGTGATTTCTGGGAGCAATTATTTGATTGCTCCCAGTTCACAAATCTCAAAAGAAAGGAGGTATACACGATGGCGAAAAGCAAACAACAACATGTAGTCACACGAAATAACGGCTGGGCAGTTCATGGCACTGGCAATTCACGGGATACTGTTCACACGGCGACTCAAAAGGAAGCTAGTGAACGAGCGCGTGAAATTGCCATTAACCAAGGATCAGAAGTCGTTATTCACGGCACGGATGGAAAAATCCGTGAAAAAAACAGCTACGGTAATGATCCTCATCCACCAAAAGGCTAACCACCAGTGGGATTTGGATAATAACCGTAGCTAAATTGCCCACTCCTGGGCGTCGGCCAGAGAGACTAATATTAAGAGCTGTCACTCTTAGGTTTCTCTGGCTCTCTTCAAGCAAGAGATTGATAGCATAACATGGATTTACGACTCAACACAACTGAAATATGGTTAAAAATTAGTTGAAATGCCAACCTCCCTGTTTTCCTTAGGAGACAGACTTCCCCACCGGGGTAGGTTTTTAAGGAATGTAGCGTTGGCTCCGCTTGGGGTTCAAAACCCCAGGCTATTGAGGAAAACTTCTAAACCGCTAAAGCGGTTATTTCACCGTTCTGAACCTCTTTAGAGGTTTCCACCTTGCTGTGTAGCCTGACGTTTTAAACGTCAGGCTGCCAAATGGTGAGCCAGCATTAAAAGTCTATCCCCCGTAAAAGCAGATTTCCCCACCGCTGGCCCTGGGTTTTGGCCCGGCGCCCAGAACTTTTATTCAAGGCACAGGTCATCAGGGCTATAATAAAATTCAACACCGCAGCCACCGGCTGATCTTCAACAGGCTAACCGTTGGGGCGCTGATTTGAGAATTGTTGCCGCCATTCTATTCAGGAGCAAATCACGATGACGGTTTTGGTTACTGGGGCCTCTGGTCATGTTGGAACGACGTTGATCCCCAAACTGTTGGAAGCGGGCTGCCGGGTTCGGGCCGTTGACATCCAATATAATCCGATTTTGCAAACCCTCCCAATTGAATTTGTCCAGGCTGATACCCGCGATCTGGCGGCGTTAGAAGCCGCTTTTGCGGGCGTCGAGGTGGTGTATCACCTCGCCAGTTACATTTCCATTGTGATGGACGAGTGGCCCATCCTGGAGGCCGTCAATATCAATGGCACGCGCAATGTGGTGACATTGTGCCAGAAATATCAGGTGCGGCGATTGGTGCATTTTAGCTCCATTGAAGCCTTAAGTGTCGAGCCGCGCGATCAACCCATTACGGAAAACAACATGCTGGTGCCGGAAGATTTTCCAATCCCCTATCCCCGCTCCAAAGCCGCCGGTCAGCGCCTTGTGCTTCAGGCCATTCAAGCGGGTTTGGATGCGGTGATTATCTACCCCACCGGGATTATTGGCCCGAACGACTATGGCTTTCGCGCGGGCAATCAAGCCCTGGTGCGCATTGTTAATGGCGAAATGCGTTTCGTGCCCAACGTCAGTTACGATTGGGTGGATGTGCGGGATGTGGCTGAGGGGGCCATTAAAGCTGAGCAGCAGGCGGTTCGGGGGGCCAGCTATATTCTCGGCAACCACATGTTTTCCATGCCGGAGATGGCCGCGCAGTTAACCAGCATGGCCGGGATTAAGCCCTCATATCCCATTCCCGCCTGGACGGCGCAGTTAGCCCGGCCCTTTATGGAGATCAAGGCCGCTTTAACCAGGGAACCCAGCCTCGTCACGCAGGCTTCGTTGTATCCGGTCTTGCACAGTCATACCATCAGCCATGAACGGGCGACTGCCGAACTGGGTTATCAGCCCCGTCCGCTAACGGAAACGCTGTGTGCGGCGCTGGCCTGGTATCAACAGATCGGCAAGCTCAAAACGGCGGCGCTGGCGGCTGTGGTTCCTGACCGGTTTTGACCACTTTCCAATCCTGGCGGCGGTGTTATAATTTCCCGCATCGAATGGGATCAGGCATGGGCACGATAGACATTTCGCCGACGGCGATCCCCACTATCTGGCTCACGCTGGCTTTCCTTCTGGCACCGGTTGTCGTGTTATAATGGAAAGTATCCGAAGTTTTAAGGAGTTTTGATTATGCCGAGTCTAGGACCAACCGAACTGTTGATTATCCTGGTCATTGTTGTGCTGCTGTTCGGCGTCGGGCGCGTCTCCAAAATTGGCGGCGAACTGGGCAGCGCGGTTGCCAACTTCCGCAAGGGTCTGGAAGACGGCGCGAAAAAAGAGAAAACCGAAGACCAGACGAAGGTCTAGTTTCCTTCCCATAAGCGGCTAACCTCTGGGGTGTTTTCAGTACGCAAGCACCCTATTTTTAATTTGAATCGCTGTAACCCTCTCGATTGCGATCACGAGCGCGCCTGAAAGCGCTCGTTTGTTTTTCCCTCGGCGCGGTCTGCGCGTTATAGTTAAACCTCAACCTTTTTTAACGGCGTTAGCCTCAGGAATGGAACCTAACTCATGGCCGATAACCTGCCCCATGTTTCACCCGTTTCCGCGTTTCGCATCAACACCGATCATATTCAGCGGAAGCAGTTTGATATTCCCTATGCCGCCCTATCCCCCGCACAACAGCTCGATATTTACTGGCCCGATGCAGGCGTTGGCCCGTTTCCGGTCATTCTGGCTGTTCATGGCGGCGCGTATCTGGGCGGCGATAAAGCCGATACGCAGGTGGTGCCGATGTTAGCCGGTTTAAAACGGGGGTACGCCGTCGTTTCGATCAACTACCGGTTGAGTGGGGAAGCCCTGTTTCCGGCTCCAATTCAGGATGTTAAAGCCGCGATTCGCTGGATTCGGGCCAACGCGGCGCAGTATCAGTTGAACCCTGCCAAAATTGGGGCCTGGGGTGATTCGGCGGGTGGGCATTTTGTCGCCCTGGCCGGAACTTCAGCCGGAGTGCCGGAACTGACCGATTTGACCCTGGGCAATGCTGGTCTATCCGACCAAATTCAGGCGGTGGTTGACTGGTTTGGCCCCACCAATTTCCTGACAATGGACGAACAACTGGCCGCCAGCGGCGCGCCCCCGGAATTTTTGAGCCATAACAACCCCGATGCGCCCGAAGCCCTGCTGCTCGGCGCGCAAATCACGCGCATTCCTGATCGCGTCCAGGCGTCGAATCCCGGAACGTATATTACTCCCGCTGCACCGCCGTTTTTAATTCAACATGGAACCCACGATTGGATTGTCCCTGCCGGTCAGTCTATCACGCTGGCGGCCAAACTCGAAGCGGTAGTGGGCCGGGAAAGGGTCATTCTCGAACTGCTGGACGGCGCGGGACATGGCGGCCCCGAATTTGAAACGCCGGAAAACCTCAATCGCGTGCTGGACTTTTTTAGACCAACACTTGAAATAATTTTCAGGGTGCCTTCCAAGTTGGTGGCAAATCGTTTCATTTGTTCATTCCATCGGCCTGGCTTCAGTGTACAGACACGATCTATCGTGTCTGTACACACGCTTGGGGAATGACTAAACACCTGAATTGGGAGCTTTTGCCTCTAAAATGGAATACCTTCTATTTTCAAAACACCTTGATTATGTGTACAAATATGTACTAGAATATGGATATGTATACACCAGCCGAGTTTGCCAAAAAAATCGGGGTTACGGTTCATACCTTGCAGCGGTGGGATCGGGAAGGTCGCCTGGTCGCCAAACGCACCCACACCAACCGGCGCTACTATACCGACGACGACTTGCCGCAGGTCTTGGGACAACTGCCGGAACCATCCGGCAGGACGGTGGTTTACTGCCGGGTTTCCAACGCCGCCCAACAGCCCGACTTAGCGCGCCAGCGGCAGCTGCTCGAACAGTTCTGTGCCGCGCGCGGTCTGGCAGTGGACGAGTGGATTGAAGAGATTGGCGGCGGTTTGAACTTCAAACGCCAGGGCTTTTTGGCTCTCATTGACCGGATTCTGGCGCGGGAAATTGGGACGCTGGTCATTGCCCACCAGGATCGCCTCGTCCGGTTTGGCTTCCCGCTGATTGAGCATATCTGTAATGTCACCGGCTGCCAGCTGATTGTGATGAATACGGAGAGCCTGTCGCCGCCACGAGAACTGATTGAAGACCTGCTTATTATCGTGCAGGGGTTCAGCAGCCGCGTGCCGGGGCTGCGGCACATCCAGAAGATGCTGACTAAAACCCTGAAGGATGGACCTCCAGCTTCCGATTCGGCGTGAGATCAAGCGGCAACGGCTGGTTTGAAGCACAATCCACAAAACAAGGAGTCAACCCATGAATCAATCCGCGACCACATTGATGGAAATCATTTTTAACATCGCCTATCTGGTGGTGGTGTGGACGTTGGTGGTACTGATGTTCCGCCGCCAACCGCAGCTACCGGCAGAAACGCGCCGCCTGCGCCAGTTTTTTATCCTGGCGTTTGGTCTGCTGGCGTTGGGCGATACCGGCCATGTCGGTTTCCGCGTGCTGGCCTACCTGAACGGCGGCATCGAGGCGGCGGGTAACGGCCAACTGGTCGGCCTGGGCGCGCTGTCAACCGCCATCACTGTCACCTTCTTTTATGTGGTGATGCTGCTCATCTGGAAAGAACGGTTTGGCAAGGCGCTGGGTGGGTTTGGCCTGCTGCTCCTGACCGCTGCCGTTGTTCGGTTAATCATCATGGTCTTTCCACAGAATGCCTGGACGAGCGCCGTGCCGCCGCAGCCCTGGTCACTCCTGCGCAATCTGCCGTTGATGGTGCAGGGTTTTGGTGTGGCGTATCTGATTCTCCGGGACGCCCGCGCGGCGCAGGATCGCCTGTTTACGTCCGTCGGCATTATGATTCTGGTGTCTTACGGTTTTTATCTGCCGGTGATTCTGTTTGTCCAGGCCGTTCCGCCTATTGGCATGTTGATGATTCCCAAGACGCTGGCCTATGTCGCCATCGCCTGGTTGGCCTTCCGCGCCCTGTTCCAAGCGCCGGAGCCAGTAGCCGCCCGCAGCCGGTCATGAAGCTAATGAAGGGGTCTGACACGGGCCTGACCTTGAATTTTTTCAGGGGATTCTATAAACGTTCCGAACGGTGAGGCCGCCTTCACCCTGACGAAAAAATCACCCCGTTTGAACCAGCGTCATAAGGGTCATGAAAACCTCGTGGCGCTGGCCGGAGGCGGGTTTCAATCGGGCTTGGGGGCCGATACGGGCGTTGGCGGCTGCCGCGTTTGCATCAGCGCCAGCGCCTCTTCGAGTGTGGACACCATTTTAATGTCCGCGATGAGCTGGGGCCGCGCTTTTTCGAGAATGTGAATGATGGCCTTAACGAGCATTCCCACCCCCACCAGAATCCACAGGGAAACATTCTCCTGTTTCATACGGGTGAGATACCCGGCCCCCGACAAAAACGAGGGTGGCAGATGGTGCGTCTGCTGCAAATCATAAATAATAACCAGGTCAGTCACCTCTTTTGTCAGATCAAAGCCGGTTTTGACGGCCTGATACAGATCGTTCATCGTCCAGGGGTCTACCACCTGGTAGATAATGACCCCTTCCGTTTCGCGCCAGTCCAGATAAATACCCATTCTACCCCCTGCATTCGAGCCGCTTTTCTGACAGTCGGGAAGCTCAAATGACCTAATTCTCATATTACACGAAAAGTGGCCCCAGGGGGTAGAAGGTTGTTTAATCTGCTGTATTATCAGCCCGCCAACGCGGTTGCGCCCAGGTGGGCCAGCACCATATCCTCGGTTTCCGGCAGGCCGCTGACGCCCACCCCGCCGACGATCTGCCCTTCATAAACGAGCGGCACACCGCCGCCCCAACCCACATACCGGATTTCCCCGTAGTACAGCAGTGGGAAATCCTTGTCGCGGGAGGCCTGCCCCAACGCCGCCGATTCTTTCTGTTCGCGGCTGGCTGTAAACGCCTTGTTGATCGCAATGTTGATTGAGGCCAACCGGCAGCCATCGGTGCGTAAAAAGGCCATGAGTTCGCCATGAGCATCCACAACGGCGATGGCCGCGCCTTTGTGCTGCTGCTCAAGCTGCTGGCGAATCACCTCGATAATGTGGGCCGCGTCCGTGTGGGAAAGCTGATAACTCTGGTACATATTTTCCTCGGCTACCCAATAAAAATGTTGCCGCTGAGTATACCGTGATTCGCGCACCAATCACGCTGGTTGCTGGCAAAGTGAGCATCGCCAATCTCGCTCAAATGAGCTAAAATAGAACGCAAGAGCTAATTCGCCTGGGTGTCAGACTGCACCTCGGCGGGAAACCACAACCAGGGGGTTTTGAACAATGGACGTGTATGAAGCGCTGGCCCGCCGCCAGACGATTCGGGATTTTGCGGATAAAGAAATCCCGGCGGATGTGATTCGCAAGCTGCTGGAGGCCGGGTTAAAAGCGCCCTCCAATGACCATCTGCGGCGCTGGGAATTTATCGTCATCCAGGATCGCGCCCTCCGCGAAGAAATCAGCTATGAGATTAACGCGCCGAAAACACGCAAAGGGGCGGAAACGATCATCAATAAGTGGGGCCTGACCGACCCGGCCCAGCGCGAAATGTACCTGGATGGCATCCCCAAGCAGCAGGCCATGATTTTAAACGCGGGCGCGCTGATTTTGCCGTGTTTTTATACCTGTCCGGTATTAAAACCGGAGTCGCTGTCCTCACTCAATTACTTCGCTTCCATCTGGTGCTGTGTGGAAAATATCCTGGTGGCGGCAGCGGCGGAAGGTATTTTTGGCGTCACGCGCATTCCGTTTGAAACCGAGCGGAAACACTTAAAAGAACGACTGCACATCCCGGAAGACTACGAAATTCCCTGTTATCTGGCGCTGGGGTATCCCAAAGAGACCGCCAAACGCCCGCAGCAGAGTGCCATCAATTTGGACGACAAAATCCATCTGAATGCGTGGTAAGTGATTTTTACGATACTGGCGGGGGTACATCAGCCGGTGTACCCCCGCTTCACGGCGTCCACCACTGCGGAAATGTTTCACTACTGTTAGGACTTTGCGTGATATTGGTCACGGTCACGCCATCCCAGATGGAAATATCTGAGCCTGACACAAAGGCCAGTCGCCCATCCTTGCTCCAAGTAGGAAAGTGATCATAAGTTTCGCTTTGGGAGATATTGGTTACTGCAATCCCATCCCAGACATAAATATCCAAGTTGTCATCTTGCCCTGACTCAAAGGCCAGCCTGCCATCCTCGCTCCAGGTTGGCGCAAAGTCAGAAGCCTCACTTTGGGAGATGTTAGTTAGTGTAATGCCATCCCAGATGTAGATGTCCGAGTATCCATTCCGACTCGATACAAAAGCCAGCCGTCCATCTATACTCCAAGCAGGGTAAAGATCCTCAGCCTCACTTGGGGCGACGTGGGTTAAGGTCGCGCCATCCCAGATATAGACATCTTTGGTGAAAGGCAAGCTGTTATATCGCTTTCGTACAAACGCCAACCGCCCATCCCTACTCCAGAACGGCCCATAATCGTCTGCTATCATCTGAGAGATTTTGCTCAAGGTGTCCCCATTCCAGACGTAAATAACACCTCCAAGGTTTTTCCAAGCCTCAAAAGCCAGCCGTCCATCCTCACTCCAAACAGGGTCATATTCACGAGCGGTACTCTGGGAAATGTTAGTTAGTACGCCTGAATCCCACACATAAATTTCATCGTTACCATCTCGGTCTGACACAAAGGCCAGCCGTCCATCGCCATTCCATGCAGGGTAGAGATCAT
>DATALK010000209.1:0-4705 GCA_036261085.1 Phototrophicaceae bacterium
GGTAGGGCGCTCTGGCGGGCAAAAACCCGTCAAAATGGGAAACCATGCCCACAACGGCCAGGAAAACAATTACTCCTAAGCGCGTCCAATCGCTGCGCAGCAGATAAACGGTGACGCCGACCAACAGCGCCAATCCGGTGATAATCGGCAGCGGGTAGCGTAAGTTGTAAATCGGAAACCAGAGATTCAGGACAAAAAAAGTGGTGATGGTGAAAAAACACCAGAGGGCTGCCGCCATGACCCACCGCCGGAAGGCCGCCGAAGTCGCCGTCTGGTAGGCCAGCAGCAGCGCCAGCAGCGCCAGCAGCAGCACCAGCCCGGATTGTTTGGCCGTGTAGGTATTTAGGAACAGCGTGATATTTTCAATGGTCGTGGGGGCAGTGGCATTGTACTTGCCAAATAACTCACCGCGTTTCGAGATTTGTCGCTCGACATCCATCTGGTGAAAGACCACCGGCACCCAGGGCAGAAAAATAAGGCCGCTTACCACCAGCAGCCGCACCAGGCCAAACCACCGGCGGCGGTAAAAAAAGGCCACATACACCAACTGCGTGACCACCATAAAACCGGAAAAGTAGTAGGTATACAGCATGAGCGCAACGAGGGCGAGGTAGCCCAGCGCTGCCGTTCGCCCACCGCGATGCAGCCAGCGCCATAAGTACCACCAACTGGCCGCTGCCAACAAAACTACCAGCGCATACATCCGCAATTCGCGCGCGTAATAGATCAAAATTCCGCTCGTGGCAAGGAAGACCGCCGCGCCCAGACCGGCCCAGCGGCTTTTGAACCAATCGCAGCCCAGGCGATACCCAACGGCGACGGCCAGCAGCGCCGGGAAAGCCGCTGTCAGCCGCATTACCAGTAAATCCTGACTGCCGCTAAGGCTGGTCCACAACCAGAGCAAGGTATAGTACAAGGGGGGATGAACATCCTGCGCCGTCGAGCGGGTGAGTTCCAGCGGCCCCATCTGACTGTACTGCCAGGAAAACCACTCATCCGTCCACATACTTTCATAACGGAGGTGGTGGACAAACATGAACCATCCCAGCAGGCAGACCGCACAAATGGCAAACAGGGAAAGCAGACTTTGTTTTTGGGTTAAACGCATAGTGAACTTTAGCGGGTATGTTTAGGTAAAAGCGGGCGTACAATCGGGCCAATACTACACCGGACATGCGGTGGCGGCAAGCAGTAATTGAAGTCGATACAAAACTAACCATTCCCGCAGCGGGTGGGCCGGTTAGCCTTCGCCGTTCTTTTTACCCGTTTGCATCCCGGCCCAAAAACCGGAAAACCATTTCATGGCGTCCACCGCGCTGTGCGGCGGCTGGTCGCCGGACATCAAATCGCGGTCAAGATCGTCGCCGCGTCGCATCAGAACGGCTTTGGTACGGTTGTCGCCCATATCACCAATTAACTGCGCCAGTTCTTTAAGATTGTTAGCGAGGATTTGGCGTTCTTGCGGGGAAATGTCATCGCTGCGGGCTTCAAGTTCGGCCTGTACCAACATCTGATCAAAAGTGACACCGCGTTTTGACCAGCTATCAAACGCATCGGCCAACGCTTCCAACACGCTGTACGCTGCGTTCACCTGCTGCGCAAATTCGTGCAGCGAATGCGGCCCCACCACCCGGCGCACCGCGATCAGGGTTTGCAGAATACTGCGTTCGTCGTCCAGCCCGCGTTTGCCCTCCAGCGTTTTGTCCAACCGCTGAAGCCGGGATAACGACTCGGCGCGGAGAAAACCCCGCCACCAGTTCGTTAGGGCCTGACACGCCGGTTCATGCCACGAAACCAGACCGCACAACCGGCGCAGGTCTTCGACCAGTTGATTATCATCTTCCTGCGCTTCCAGGTCACTAACCAAGCGTTTAGCGGCGACTTTGGTCGTAATATCATCGCGGGTTTCCGCGCCCAGAGTGGCGAGATGCCACAAAATATCGCTGCCAACCATCAGCGTTGAATGCTGTTGCACGGTTCGCGCTAACTGCTGCGCCAGGGGTAGCGCTTCTTTGCGCCAATCCAGATCATTCAGCATGGTCACGTACATGCTGGCCGCCTGCTGGGGCGTCATATCCCCGGCGACAATAATCCGGCTGATGAGGTCGAGCATTTCGTTAAAGTTCCGCTGGCTGCTTTCCAGCGCGTTTGCCAGAAACGGCAGCAGGGTTTTAGTGCCATCCGTCTGGTGAATCAATTGCAGCACCAGATCATCACGTTTGTCGCGTACCATCAAGACCAGCAGTTGTGGTAGCGCTTCCCGGTCAAGACAGCGCACGCCGCTTTTGGCCCATTCCTGCACAATGCTTTCCGCCCGGTAAGCTGGTGACAACACCGCCGGTTGGTTATTGTTAATGTAGAATTCCCAAATCTGGTGAACCACTTCCGCGCTAAACACCCATTTGGCACAGGCCCGCGCCGCCCGCGCCATCGCCACCAGAAACATTTCCGGGCCGCGTGCCTGGAGCAGTTGCAATGGATCGCCGAGATGGTCGCGCAGCACTTTACCAAAATTGTTGGGCAAAACGGCCAGCAGTTCCCGGTCTTCCAGCAGGATATCCAGCACTACCGGGTCCCGTTTGACGGCCAGAACAATCAAATGCCGCCCCAGTTCACCATCCTGGTGGGCGCGCGGCTGCGCGGCCAGAATGCCATAGTGCAGCACATCGCCCAAATCATAAGTCGCCGGTTCACGGGCGACCAACGTCAGCCAGTTCATAATCGTTTCGGTAGTGCCATCGTTGATGGCGATCCGCAGCGACGACAGCGCCGCCAGTTTCAGCAGGGGCAGCCAGCGCGCCTCCGGTTTATCCGCCAGCCGCGCGCGGACAAACGCATACACGGTGTCCGGCTGCTGGTACAACATGTCATTGAGAATGCGGGACAGGTGTTCATCTAAACGAGGATCATTATCCATTAAACCGGCAATAATATTGACGGCTTCGGCATCGCGGGTGTCCAGGGCGTGGAGCAGCAGCCGCTCCGCGTACAGGTCTAGTAAATTTTCTTCCGGCAGCAGCGCTCCCGTCAGCGCCGCTTTTAAAGCCTCCGGCGCCACCGGTTCCCCCGCTAAAACCTGCATGTCGAGCGTGGCCCGCTCAATCACCTGGGTATCCTCCCCAAAACCAAAAGCTAATCGCCCCGCCAAAATCATAACACACTTCCACTCCGAAGACTGTAGGAAACCAGCTTACCGTTTTATCCGTCATCTGGCATGAGCCACATGGCCTAACGTTCGGGAACTGGGTTTGTGCAAATTGCTGTCTTAAGACTGCCGAATGCGGCGGATAAAGTCAATGCTCTGTAAACTGCGTTCCAGCAGATAGGTGATATAACTCAACAGGATGCGTTCCAGGTCATCATGCAGCGCCAGGGAAATGGTCAGCGTTTTGACATGGCTGTAGGGGCTGCGCTGCATATGGCGCAGCACTTTTAAGGTGGTCAGCGGAATAGTGACCAGCGCCGTGCCTTCGTGGCCGTACTGGGGTTTGATCACGCCGCCCATCGCATAGCTGAAAAACTGGTCTTCCGGCTCAATGGGTTCGCGGCTGATAACACATTCGGTCAGTTCGGGGCGAAAACCAACTTCATCCAGCAGGCGCATTTCGTAGTACCGCACCGCCAGCCGGGGATCGTCGTCATGGCACAGGCGATACAGGGTTTGATCCACCAGTTCAAAAATCGCGCCGTAATCCTCATCACCCTCAATCGTAAACCGATCCAGCAGTTCCGCGATATAGCTGGCATACGCGCCGCGCTGTAAATTTTCCCGGATGCCCAGATACGGCGCGGTCATCTCCGCCTGCACCGCGATGTCCAGATCGCGCCCCCGATGAATCAACATATCGGCGCGGGTGAATAATTCGACGTGGCCGGTTTTGTGGCTGGTCGGTTTACGCGCGCCTTTGGCAATCACATCCAGCTTGCCATGTTCAGGCGTGAGAATGGTCAGCAGGCGATCCGCTTCACCAAAATCCCGCCGTTTGAGAATGATAGCCGGAGTCCGAAAGGCACGGTCAGGGCGCGGCATAATGGTTATTCCAGGTGTTGTGGGCCGAAGCCACGCGGTAGCAGATCGGACAGGCGGCATTCGGCATGAATCTGGCCGTCCAGATCGCCAATAATGACGGGCAAATCCGGCGCGAACTCAAACAACATCTGGCGGCACACGCCACACGGCGAACCACTGGTGCGGGTGACCACCACCAGCAGATCAAATTCGTGCTGGCCTTCGCTAACGGCTTTTACTAATGCCGTGCGTTCGGCACAAATCGTGGCCGGATACGCCGCGTTTTCGACGTTGCAGCCCGTATAAATCGTGCCATCTTTGGCCCGCAGCGCCGCTCCCACCGGATAGTGTGAATACGGCGCGTAAGCCTTTTGGCTGGCTTTTACTGCCAATTCAACCAGGCGTTGAACTTCCTTGTCAGTTGTCATCATTTTTCCAAACTGTTGCGTAGGAACTTGTTTTCAGGCTCTACCCGATAGTTAATCCGAAGGCATGGGCTGGGGCTGAAGGCGCGCTTCGCCCCCGGCGGCTTCGGTGTTGTCATTGGTGGGCGGGGTCTCGTGCTTGCGGGTGATGTAGACTTTACGAATCCGCCGCCCATCAATCGAGTCCACGCGCAGGCTTATCGGCGGGTGTTCGATTGTTTACACACACGCACACACATACACACACACACACACACACACACACACACAC
>DATALK010000224.1:0-10141 GCA_036261085.1 Phototrophicaceae bacterium
GGCCACCAGGACAAAACGCTGTTTCTGCTTTTCAAAATAGTGGGCGACAACCTGCCGCCCGGTGATGTCATAAAACACAAATTCGTCGGTTTGTTGGAACTGGTCGTGGTTTTCGGTATCGGCGACCAGACGCAGCAAAAAGTCTTCCAGGGCAGTTTTTAAACCCGCGACTGCCCCTTTCGCCGCTTCTAAAAACAGCAGGCGATCATGGTTCAGTTCGACCAGCGCCAGCGCTTCAAAGCGTTCGCGTTCCGCCAGCGCCGCCCGGAGTTCCTGATCGGCGGCGGCCATTAGTTTTGTTTAAACCACTTCAGCAACCGCTGAACGACGGTGCGGCGTTGATCGAGGCCCTGCCGGTATTCATGTTGTAACTGGGTGGTCAGATATTCCAACTCGGTGACACGCATCCGCGCGCCGTTGACCACCACCCAGCCATTTTCCAAAGGACGCAGGTCTTTGGGTTTGCGATTATAGAGCAGTTGATAAGCCTCGGAATAGCGTACCAGCGCTTTTTCAGAATTCGATTCCGTCTGAATCATCCCCACTGGCTCCCAAAGTGTATCGTTATTGTTACATGGACTTAAGTTCTATTGTACACGGAATTTGAAAATTGACTGACAGACTTTGTCATTTTCATAAAACTTTCACCAAAAGCGACAGACGGAGTATAATAATCGCCCAGGTTTTAATCAACACGGTGAGAATATTTGACATGGTATATCAATTGGCTGATTACGAGCAAGCAGCGGCGCTCGTTCAAAGTAAAATTACGATTCAACCGGCGGTTGGGCTGGTGTTGGGGTCGGGGTTAGGGGCGCTGGCAGAAGCCGTCACCGAGCGCGTGGTGATTCCCTACGAAACGATTCCCGGTTGGCCGTCCTCAACTGTGCCCGGCCATTCCGGCCAATTGGTGGTTGGGCGGTTGGAAGGTGTGCCGGTGATCGTCCAGCAGGGGCGCGCGCACTTTTACGAGGGCTATGATTTACGGCAGGTGACGTTTCCGATACGGGTGATGCACCTGCTGGGTGTCAAAACGCTGATTCTGACCAATGCGGCGGGTGGGCTGAATCCGGCTTACCGCGTGGGCGATTTGATGCTGTTCAACGATCACATTAATCTGCCCGGAATGGTTGGGAACAATCCACTGATGGGGCCGAATGATGAACGTTTGGGGCCGCGTTTTGTGGGCATGGTGCAGACTTATGACCGCGAACTGCGGCAGTTGGCGCACCAGACAGCCGCCCATCAGCGTATTAAGTTACACGAGGGCGTTTACGTCTGCCTGTCCGGGCCAAACTTTGAGACCCCGGCAGAAGTGCGAATGCTGCGGGGCTGGGGCGCGGACGCTGTTGGCATGTCAACGGTGCATGAAGTGTTGGTGGCACGCCATGTCGGAATGCGGGTGCTGGCATTTTCTGGCATCACCAATGAAGCGATTAACACGGTGGACACCCCGGCAGAAACCAATCACGAAGAAGTGCTGGACGCGGGTAAAATCCTGGTTCCCCGGCTGACGCTGGTTTTGAAAGGAGTGTTACAAACACTCACATGACGGCAGTGGTTTTTCTGATAGAACAGGTGGCGTTGGGGCTGTATATCCTGGCGGGCGTCGGGATTTTGCTGACATGGCGGCGCTTGAGTGCCGCTAACCAGGACATCCGCGCGACCCATTTTGAATTGGAGCGCGATTTGCTGCGCTTTAAACGGGCCAATGAATTGACGAGGTTGGTGCTGTTGCTCGAATTTGCCGTAGCGATTCTAGGCATCCAGCGGGTGGTTGCGCCGTATCTGCGGGAGACAACGGACGTGGGCGAGGTGTTCAGTCCGATTACGGATTTGCCGTTTGAAACGCCGACACCGGGAGTGGTAGTTTTCGGGCAGTCACCGATTGATACCAGCGGCGTGCGGATTGGCGAAGAAGAAGTGGTGGCCGTGATTGCGACAGCCGTTGCGACGCCGACCCCCGTCGGGACGCTGTTGCCAAATCCGCCAGCGGTGCAAGGTTGTGATACACCGAATGCCAGCCTGCAAGTTCCGGCCAACGGGATGCTGGTGTTTGAGCCGATCAACGTGATCGGTACGGCCAATACGGATAATTTCGCGTTTTACAAGTTTGAAATCAACGGGCCAGCGACGTTCGGCAATTTTGTTCCGGTGCGAACGTATGACCGTCCGGTGACGGAAACGGGCGAGTTGGGCCAGTTTGTGCCATCGTTTTATGAGCCGGGGGAATACCAGTTCCAGGTGACCGTTTTTGACAGCACGAATATGATGCGGGCGGCGTGTCTGGTTAATATCACCATCAGTGAACCGATTCTGACGCCGACCCCCTTGCAGCAAAAGTAAGCTGATGACCCGCCAACCAACTCTGGGATTTATCGGCGCGGGCAAGGTGGGCAGCGCTCTGGCGCGGGGCTGGTTTTGGGCAGGGTACACGGTGCGGGCCATCCACAGCCGTCGGTTGGAACAGGCGGCAGCGTTGGCGGCCCAGGTAGGTGCGCAGGCCGTCGCTGCGCCGGAGGCCGTGCTGGAAGCCGCCGATTTAACGCTGCTGACGGTTCCCGATGGTGCTATCGAACCCCTGGTCGCGGTGTTAAAAATGAAAAGGCTGGCGGGTAAAGCGGTGATTCATACCGCTGGCGTCCACGATGCCAGCCTGCTGGCGGCATTGGCGGAACAGGGCGCGCTGATTGGCAGTTTGCATCCGGCGTTTCCGTTTGCCAGCGCGGCAGCGGCGGCTGATTTACCGGGCGGCATCACTTTTGCCGTTGAGACGGATGCTCCACTGCTGCGGGACTGGTTATTGGCGCTGGTGCACGCGCTGGACGGGCGGGTGCTGGTGCTGCCACCGGGGACAAAAGCGCTTTATCATGCGGCGCTGGTGCTTGCCAGCAACTACACCGTGACACTTTACGCTCTAGCGGAAAAGCTGCTGCTGGACATCGGCGCGGAGCGGGAAGCGGCGGACAGCGCCTTAAATATACTGCTGCATGGCACAGTGGATAACCTGCGGGAGAAGGGGATTCCGGCGGCGCTAACGGGGCCGCTGGTGCGGGCGGATGGCGGAACCATCCAGAAACACTTGCGGGCGTTGCAGGCCGGAGACCAACCGTTAGCGGATTTATACCGGCAACTGGCCCGATTGACGCTGCCGCTGGTGGCGGCACGGGGTGTCCCAACTGATTCACTAAAATCCATCTTAACAGAGGACGATGATTCATGCGTCTGACAATCCGAGATATTCACAAAATGAAAGCCGCCGGGGAACCCATCCCCATGTTGACGGCCTACGATGCCACCAGCGCTCATCTGGGCGAGGCCGCGGGCGCGCCGCTGCTGCTGGTTGGGGACTCGATGGGAATGGTGATTCAGGGGTACGATTCAACCCTACCGGTGAAACTGGAACACATCATTTATCACACCCAGATTGTCGCGCGGGTGACCAAACAAGCCCTGATTGTGGCGGATTTGCCGTTTATGACCTATACGGCCAGCATCGAACAGGCCATGACCAGCGCGGGTCGGGTGATGCAGGAGGGCGGCGCGACGGCGGTGAAGTTTGAGGGCGGGGAATTTATCGCGCCGACTATTAAAGCGATTGTGCAGGCGGGGATTCCGGTGATGGCGCACATTGGCCTGACGCCGCAGAGCGTCAATCAATTCGGCGGTTTCCGGGTCCAGGGGCGGGAGGTGGCTTCGGCCCAACAACTGCTGCGAGATGCCGAAGCGGTGCAGGAAGCCGGGGCGTTTGCCGTCGTGCTGGAATTGGTGGCTGCGCCGCTGGCGAAGATAATAACGGAACGCCTAGAAATTCCGACGATAGGCATTGGCGCGGGGCCGGATTGTGACGGTCAGGTGCAGGTGTTCCACGACTTGCTGGGTTTGTTTCCGACCTTTGGCCCACGCCACGCGCGGCAGTATGCGGACGCGGGAACGGTCATGGGGGAGGCGCTCAAACAGTATGTCGAAGATGTGAAGGCGCGGCGGTTCCCGACGATGGAACAGGCATTTACGATGAAAGCGGAAGTGCTGGAAGCCGTCATCACCAGCACGAATGGGGGTTAAGATGCAGGTTGTGGAAACAGTCGCGGCGCTGCGGGCGGCGCGGGCACAGGTTACAGTCCGAGTGGGTCTTGTGCCAACAATGGGTGCGTTACATGCCGGACATCTGTCGTTAGTGGAACAGGCGCGCGCCGAATGTGACGCCGTAATGGTGAGCATTTTTGTAAATCCGGCCCAGTTTGGCCCAAACGAGGATTTATCAAGGTATCCGCGCGATTTGCCGCATGATTTTGAGATGCTGCAAAAAGCCGGGGTGGATGTCGTTTTTACTCCCATACCGGACGAAGTGTATCCGCCCGGTTTTCAGACCTGGGTGGAAGTGACCGAAGTCACACGCGGATTGGAAGGTGAACGGCGGCCTGGACACTTTAAAGGCGTGGCAACCGTGGTTGCCAAACTGTTTCACCAGTTTCAACCCCATGCCGCCTACTTCGGCCAGAAAGACGCGCAGCAGGTTGCCGTCATCAAACGGATGGTGCGTGATCTGGATTTTCCGCTGGAAATGGTGGTGTGTCCGACCATGCGGGAAGCCGATGGCTTGGCGATGAGTTCGCGCAATGTGTATCTCAACCCGGAGCAGCGACAGGCGGCGACGGTGCTATCGCGGGCGCTGCGGGCGGCGGGGAAAATTTATGATGACGGTATTCGCCATCCCGAAAAACTCCGCGCGGAAATGCTAACCACGCTGCAAGCCGAGCCGCTGGCCGAGCCGGAATATGTTTCAGCGGCGGATGCGCGCACGCTGCAAGAATTGACGACGCCGGGTGATGCGCCGGTATTACTGTCAATGGCGGTACGGGTGGGGACAACGCGCCTGATTGATAATATGCTGCTGCCGCTGGCACTGAATACGCGCGCGGGTTTAACTCAAACGTTAGGCGGGTAAGGACGGCTGGTTCGTTAATGAACAGTTGATGAATCTCTGAGACAAGTCTGATACAGACTCGTATAAATTGTAGGTGTATCAGAATCTTGGGGAGCGACGTCGAATGTTATATTTTGACCCCATCTATTTGATGGTGATGATTCCAGCGCTGCTGCTGTCGCTGCTGGCGCAGTTTTTGGTCAGCTCCGCCTTTAGCAAGTGGAGTCGAATTCGCAACAGCCTGGGATTGACGGGCGTGCACGTGGCCGAACGGCTCATCCGGGGAGCCGGGCTAAATGGCGTGCAATTGGAAGGGATTCCCGGCCAGCACACCGATCATTATGATCCCGCATCGCATACCGTTCGCCTGTCGGAAGAAGTGGCAACTCGACCTTCAGTGGCGGCAATGGCCGTCGTGGCGCACGAACTCGGCCACGCGCAGCAGCACGCCGAGAGGTCTATCTTGATTTCAATGCGGAACTTTCTGCTTCCGGCCATGCAGTTCAGCCCGATGGTTTCTTATCTGTTGATTCTGGGTGGTTTGCTGCTGAATATCGCCGGTCTGATCCAACTCGGAATTGTGTTCTATGGGGTGGTCGTGCTGTTTATGGTGCTGACGCTGCCGGTGGAGTTTGACGCCAGTCGGCGCGGGCTAATCATGCTGCGCGAAACTGGGTTGATGACCACGACGGAAGAGATTGGCGGGTCGCGCGCGGTGCTGACCGCAGCAGCGCTGACTTACGTCGCGGCGGCAGTGACGGCGGTGCTGAATCTGCTGTATTACATCAGTCTGGCAAGCCGCCGGGACTAAACCTGATGTGGATTAAACAAAGCGCCCGACATTGTGTCGGGCGCTTGTGATTCATCAGTCGTTATTATCGTCGTCGCTGTTGTCATTCTGATTATCGTCCCCATTGCCACCGTGATCGTCATGCTCATCATCGGTATTATCATTTTCCGATGTGTCGGGCGGATTGTAGTTGCCCGATGATGAATTATCATCGGAACCGTTGGTAGCGGATGGACTGGTAGCCGTTAGCCCTATCGGTTGGGTGGGGACCAGCGTGAAGCGAGCTGGCGGTGGGCCGGGCGGTAGATAAAGCGACTGTCCGGTGATAATTAGCCGGGCGTTGGTCAGGCAGTTGATACGCATGACTTCGTCGAGCGCGATACCGCGCGCGGCGGCCAGGGCGGAGAGGGTATCTCCGGCGGCGATGGTATAAAGTTCCCAACCGGTGGGCGGCTGAGACACACAGTCGGTAGCCGAAGGCGTCAAGGTTACGGTTGAGATTGGGGTTGGTGTTATTGTAAATGTCGGCGAGGGCGTTAACGACGCTGTCGGCGTGGCGGTTAGGGTTAAGGTGGGGGTTGGGGACGGCGAGAGTGTAAGTGATGGGATGGCCGTTGGCGAAGGTGTCGCCGTCAGTGACCGCGTTGGTACGGGCGTAATCGTGGGTAGTGGCTCCGCCTCTTTATGCTCAAGCACGCGAATCGCACGGGCGATTAATTCACCCTCGGTGGTGGTATAACCCACAACTTCAATCGTGTCGCCAGGTTCGATGGCAGCAGCGGTTTGCACCTGCATAGTAAGACCCGCAATCGTCCAGATTGAGCCGGAAATCGTTTCAACCTGGCCTTTGAACTCAATATCTGCCGCCCGTTTGAGCGCCAAAAGCTGCTGAATTTCATGGACGCGCCGGGTATCAAATTCACGCCGCAGCGCGGTATCTTCGTTACCCAACCGCAATTGGACTGTTTCACTCAGACGTTTGACGCCGTAAAGTGGATCACCGGGCAAGCTGCTTTGCGCCAGGGCGAGACTGCCGCCGATGGTCACGAACAAAACAATGAGCAGGCTGGCGGCCAGAGTCGCTAACCGCTGGATAGGGTAGCGATAGGAACTGGTTTGGGCGGCCTGGGCAACCCGCTGCCGAATTCGTTCCTGCACCTGATTTACTTCTTGCGGATTAATCCGGGTGCGGCGGACAACCTGGCCGGTTTCTAACATGGGGCGCAATCGGGGGGCGTGCTGCGGGTAGCGGCGCAGGCAGTCCTCGACGCTCTGCCCTGCGATAATCTGATCAATACACTCATTAAAGGCGTTCAGCAAATCCGTTTCAGCCATTTTCGGTCTCCCGGTGTAGTTCACCGAAAATTTGCCGCAGGGCATTAATGGCCCGGAATTGCAGCGATTTGATGGCCCCGACGTTTTTGCCCATAATGTCGGCGGTTTCCTGCAAGCTCAAAGTTTGACCAAAGCGTAGAATCAGCACTTCCTGCTGTTCCGGCGCGAGCTTTCGTAAAGCATGGCGGGTGCGTTCGACATCTAGCGTGCGGATAAACTGGATTTCCAGATCATCTTCCGGCGCTGCGGGCGTCCATTCTTCCAGAGCTTCCGTCGTGATCTGGCGGGCGCGGCCATAATAATCGTGCAGTACATTCCGCGCGACCCGAAACAACCAACCGCGCAAACTGTGGCGCGGCGCTGTATGGTTACGAAGGGCGCTCACCAGCTTCAAGAAGACCTCACTTGTCAAATCTTCAGCGGCCTGGGCGTCATCCACCCGCAGCCGGATAAAGTTATAGATGGGTGAAAAGTAGCTGTCATAGATGTGCATGATGGCTTCCTGATCCCCCTGCCGCGCGTGCGCCAGGAGCCGGTCTTCTGCCGGTAAGTCGGGAAGGACAATCACTATCATACTTATTCCCCAGTTTGTGCTGTTACTGCCTCGGATATGTGCCAGATAGAACTGAACTGATCTTGATAGACCCGTTCCAGATTCGGGTCCTGGTTGGCGCGGCGGATGAAGTTGTCATGTCCATTATCACTCACGATATAACTTGCGCCAAATTCTGATTGAATAACTTCGGAAGGTTGGGCAATCTTACCCTGGGTAATCGCTACCCACTGCTGCCAGAGCTGGCTGTCGGCAATTTCCAGATAAGTCGGATCCAGGCCGACCAGATAAACGTTCTGCGTGTTGTAATAAAACAGGCGGGTGAAATCATCCCAATCGGTCTGGAAGATCATCGTTCCGGCAGGTGTATTCTCGCGCAGCCAGGTCGCCGCACCCGCCAGATATTCCGGCGATTGGGTGGCTTGGGCATCATGGTAGACCTGCGTGAGTGTGCCATAAACAAAGAGGCTGACAATTGCGACTGTGCCTAACCGTATCGCCCAGTGCAGCGGTATTAAAAATCCAGATTGCCAGTTTGCGAGCAGTCCTGGCCCGCGTCCCCAGGCGGCAGCCGCGAACAACAGGGCAAAGGCCGGGAAATATTCGATAAAACGCCGCGATTGGAAAACCATCAGAAGGGTGAGCAGCGCGGCAAACAGGAGCGTGGTTTCGCTGCGATCCCGGTGTCCTTGCCGAAAACTTGGCGCGAGGAAACCCAATCCCAGCGCCAGGAGCGCCCCACCCGAATTGGCGAGCAGGACGCCGGTAGTATAGGGATACCATTCATTACCAACCCGAACACTGCTTTCAAGGTCAACTTTGGCCCCCAGATGATCGCTGATAAATTGGAGATTCTGGGGGAAATAGGGGTTGATGATTAACCCTAACGCAAGGCCGAAGGCGGTATAAACCACAGGTTGCCAGTCCAGGCGTTTTTCGGTGATCCAGGTGGCGATCAGTGATAAACCGGCCAAAGCCAGAATGAGAACAAAGCCGTTGTACAGCCAGACGTAGGCAAAGGCCAGCGGCAGCAGCCAGCGATACCGGCGGGCAAACAGCAGGCTGAGGGCGAGCAGCAGCAGTAGTAACGACGCCCCTTGAGTGCGAATCATCAGCAGGCGAAAAAAGAAGGGAACGGAGGTAGCAAACAAGGCCAGCGTCCAAAGGAAGACATAACGAACCCCAACCTGACGCAGCAGCCACCAGATTGCCGCAAAAACTCCGGCGGCGATACTCACGGTTGCCAGTTTCGCGCCGGTCATGCCCCAAAGCGTTGTCCAGGGCGCAATATAGAGGTGATAGAGCAGGTGATGATCGGCGAAACGCTCCTGGCTCAGAATCGTTTTGGGGAGCCAGACAAAATCCAGGGCCAGACGTCCCTGAGTGATAATTTCGGTTCCCATCCGGGCGTGGTAATAGTCGTCTGTGCCGAAAAAACCCGGCGCGGCAAAAATGAGAAAACTTAAGACCGCAAAACACAGGCCATACAATAAAACCCCTTGAAGACAGGGGGAAACCCGTTGTGGCAAAAACCGCATGTTCATCACCTGCTTTGTTCGTTTTGCTTGGGGCAGGTAGTGGGAAAAACACAAGGCTTCTCCCACTACGGATACTGACCGTGATGGTCACGCTTTAGCTGTTATCGTTGCTGTCGTCGTGACTGTCATCGCTCTGGTCATCGTGATTATCGTTGCTGTGGTCATCACCGTTATCATTGCTGTGATCATCACTGCCGTTATCATTGTTGTGGTCGTCACTGTTGTCATTGCTGTGATCGTCACTGCCGTTATCATTGCTGTGATCGTCACTGTTGTCATTGCTATTGCCGTTGTCATCGCTGTTGTCGTTGTTATTGCCGTTGTCGTCGCTCGCCAGCGGGGCCGGTTCGTGGGGGACAAAGAGGATTGTACCCACGGGAATGGCGCTGGCATTGTTAATGCAGTTGGTGGCAACCAGCTCAGACAGGGCGGCATCACTACCAACGGCGACGCCGGACAGCGTATCACCAAATTGAATGGCGTAGGTTGTCCAACCTTCCGGGGCCGTGACCACACATTCGGCGGAGAGGGCGTGGTCTTCACCTGGCGACGCCGGTTCAATCTTGAGGGCGGCGAACTGGTCATCCACTACGCTTAATTTCACTTCCACCACTCCGCCAACGGTCAAATCACCGCTGATGTTCGCACCAGTGGTGACAACCCGGATGCCGGACAGGATGATGTAACCATCCCCAACTTCCGTGATCGTGCCAGTCAGTTTGAATTCCTGGTCGTCAAAGTTCACGGTGTTGTCGTTGCTGTTATCGTCGGCGTTATCGTTGGCATTGTCGTCCGTGTTGTCGTTACTGTTGTCAGCCGTATTATCGTTGGTGTTGTCGCCGCTGCCGTCCGGGCGTTCCACTTCCAGCGCGATGACTGCGCCGCTTTCCAGTCGGGTGATTTTAACTTTAACCACGTCGCCAATGGCGAAAGCGGTGTAAAATTCGGCCTGGCTAATGTCAATAGTTTGGCCGCCGATAGTGATCGTAGTGCCGGAA
>DATALK010000232.1:0-1629 GCA_036261085.1 Phototrophicaceae bacterium
ATTTCAGGGTTGCCACCTGCGCCCAGACCGCGTGTGAGTTTGTCACCAATGCGGACGCGCGTTTTGGCTTTGGACAGCATCAATGCCTGGTTGTCGGTGTTGACGGCGATAAATTCCACGCCGCCCAGTCCTTCATTCACCATCCGGTTGATAGCATTGCCACCACCGCCGCCCACACCAATGACTTTTATCTGGGCGAAATTTTCCCCAGGTGTGAATTCATCCATTAGTAAAACTGGCCTCCTACAAAAACGTTCGTTGATCCTACAAACCGCCGGAATACTTCTTATTGTACGCAGAACATATCGTTTGGCAAATGAACCTTACGGCCCGTTCTGTGGTACATTTCGCCCATTTAATGACAATTCAGGGCTATTTTTTAGCCATTATCGTTATCCGCCGGCAGCAATCGGCGGAAAAGACCGCCAATAATCGTGCCGATTTTCGCCCCCGGCAGCGCCGGATTCGACGGCGGCGCGGACGGCGAAATTGTATCCATTTTTAAGCCCAGGCGCAGCAGCCCGACCCCCGTACTATAAGCCGGTTGGCGCAGCGCATCGGCCATCCCGGTCAGGCGCTCCGGCCTGCCCACGCGCACCGGCAGCCCCAATTCGCGCGTGGCGACTTCGCGCAGCCCTTCCAATTGGGCGCAGCCGCCGGTGATGACCGCTCCGGCGCGCAGTAAACCATCGTAGCCGGAGCGTTTAATCTCCTTGCGCACCATGTCAAAAAGTTCGGCCACGCGCATTTCGACGATTTCCGCCAGCGCGTACCGCTGTACTTCTACCGGCATTCCGTCGCCAAACGGCTCCACCAGGAACGTTTCCAGCGGATCCACCGCGCGCTGCATGGCGTGCCCGTGATGAATTTTGACCGCTTCGGCCACATCAAACGAGACGTGCATCCAGTGGGTCAGGTCGTTGGTGATGAGATCGCCGCCGACGGGAATGACCGCCGTATGCCACACCGTCCCCTCAATAAAAATTGCCATGTCCGTTGTGCCGCCGCCGATGTCAATCACGACGACGCCCATCTCTTTTTCCTGGTCCGTCAGCACGGCCTCGCCGGAGGCCAGCGGATTCAGAATGAAACGATCCACCGACACGCCCGCCGCCTCGACGGATTGTTCCAGGTTCGCCACGCTGGTCGAGGAGGCCGTGATAATATGGGCTTCCACTTCCAGTCGGAAACCGTGCATTCCCAACGGGCTGCGCACGCGCTCCTGACCATCCAGTGAATAACTGCGCGGCACAATATGTAACACTTCGCGGTTGTGGGGGATGGCAATCGCCCGCGCCGCTTCCATCGCTTTGTCGAGATCATCCAGATTCACGCCGCGCTGGCCGCTGATGCCCACCACGCCCCGGCTGTTAAGCGACGCGATATGGCTGCCCGCCACGCTGACAAACGCCCGCGCGATGTCAAAGCCGCTGCTCTTTTCCGCTTTATGCACCGAAGCGGACACGGCGGCGGTGAGCTGCGCCATATCGTTGACGATGCCTTTTTTCATGCCCGCGCTGGGTTCAATCCCGACGCCGACCACAAACACATCATCCGGGCGCACTTCGGCCACAATTGTGCAAATTTTTCGAGTGCCAATATCTAACGCTACGGCCAAATCTCGCATAA
>DATALK010000151.1:0-11278 GCA_036261085.1 Phototrophicaceae bacterium
GAGGCCGAAGCGGACGCCTGCGCCATCAACGAGATCATGAAACCCAGTTGGCCGAGCGGGAAAAACACAAACATCAGGTACATGCTAAATTCCTGATACCCGCCCAGGTCCAGCGTCCCACCGATAATTTGCTGCCCGCCAAAGTAGAGAATGGCCGCCTGCCCCAACTGGGCAATCAGGAAAATCACCGGGAACAGGAACGCGAACGTCCGGCTGATTTTCAGTTGTTGGGTTAGCAGATTATCAGCCGAGCGATCAAAACGCTGCTGCTCGTAGGGTTCGCGCACGAAGGCTTTAACAACTTTGATGCCCGCCAGCGATTCCTGCAAAACCGTGTTGAGGGCGGAGATGCGCTGCTGGACTTCGCGGAATAACGGCTGGGTAAGCGCGCCAAAAATCATAAACAGCACCAGCGCAAATGGCAGCGTCGGCAAAATAGCCAGCGTCAGCCGCCAGTTGGTGGTGAACAGAATGATCAGGGTTGCCGCCAGTAGGATAAACGACTGCACCATCATAATGAGGCCCTGCGCAATGAACATGCGCACTTTTTCAACATCATCGGTGGCGCGAATCATCAACTGCCCGGTCTGATTCTGATCGTGGTAACTGAAAGACAACCGTTGAATTTTGGCAAACAGCTCGTTGCGGAAGTCGAACGCCACTCCCTGCGAGGTTTTTTCCGCCATATACGCCTGTACAAAAGCAAACACGCCCTGCACAATGGCAAACAGAATAATCAATAAGGTTGCGCCAATGAGCAGAGATTCGGCATTGGCCGCCTCCAACTGGATTTGTTCCAGCGTTTTACCCATTTGCTCGGCGGCTAATTGGCGCGCGGTGTCGGTCAGTGCGGGAATAGGCGCTTCAATATTCAGCACCGTATTGGCAATCGTACCGTTGGTCACGGCGCTAATCATGTTCTGGGTCAGCTTCGGTACGCCCAGTTGGGCAATGGAAGCGATCAACAAAGCAAAGTAAGCAATCAGGGTTGTACGCCGGTGTTTGCCTAAATAACGAATGGCGCGTCCCAGGCCACCGTTCCCGCGTGGCCTCTTTGCGCCTCGACTTCGATTCCAGTTTTGAGTAGATTGTGCTTGCAAAGCAGTATCCCTTCTCTATCCGATGGTTTGTATAACGTTAGAAGTCAGCCTACACCGCTATACGTATAACTACGGCTGAATGTTCAGTTCTTCCTGTTTGACTTTTACCGCACGCTCCAAAGTTTCGACGACCTGACACTGTTCGGCCAGTGACAGCGCATTCAACAAATCAGCAATCGCGCCACAACGGATGGCCTGCATCTCCTGAATGATGGCCTGCCCACTGTCACTTAAATACAGACGCATCAGACGCGCATCCTCCGTATCCGCTTTTCGTTCCACCAGCGCCAGTGTTTCCAGTTCCCGCACCGCCGCCGAAATGGCCGCCGGGGTAATTCCCAAAATTTCGGCCAGTTTTTTCTGCGAAATCCCCGGATCGTGATAAATAATATGCAGCCCCTTGACCTGGTTAGGCGGCAGTCGTTCCTGGATATGGTTGGGCATCTTGTGCCGAGTCAACTTAAACAGCGTTTCCAACACCAGCAGAAACCGCCGCGCCAACTCTAACGTCTCGTGTGTGTCATCCGGCATATGAGATTGTCTCGCTCTTTTTAAAAGATCAGGGGAAATTTTCAAAATAGTTAATTAAGTTAATTAACCCACGAAATCATACCGAAAAATTAGACCGTCTGTCAAGTGAGAAATTCATAAACAGTGAAATGAAGCGCGAGTCAAAATTTCATCCAAAATTCAAAAGCTTTCGGTTGTTTTCTTAATGTTCCGTCATATAATGAAAGAAAGTGAAACAGTATTCCGGGATCGGTAATCATGTTCACCTCCAACTACCCCTTTTATGAATCCGGCGCACCGTCCCTGCTCTCGACCCCGGAACGGACCGGGGCCGCGCCGCAGTACACGGGACGCGGTGTGGTGATGGCTTTTATTGACTCCGGCTTTTATCCCCATCCCGACCTGGAAGGCCGTATTCTCGTCCACATGGATGCGTCCGCCAATCCGATTACGGAGCAGGATACCGCTTCTAAAAGCGGTGACTTAAACTGGCACGGTCAGATGACCACCGTGATTGCGGCAGGCAGTGGCCGCACCTCTGAGGGGCATTATCGCGGAATTGCCAGCGAAGCCCAATTGGTATTGATTAAGGTCGCCGCACCCAACGGTCACGTTCAGGAAGACAACATCCGACGCGCGCTGGAATGGCTGCTGGAACACCATCAGCGCTTGAATGTGCGGGTCGTCAACATTTCCGTCGGTGGTGAAAGTTCTAGCGGCGACGCCCAGCATCCCCTGCACCAGTTAATCCATGAACTGACCGAAGCCGGAGTTACCATCGTCGTAGCTGCCGGAAACCGCGACGGTGAGCCGCTGCTGCCACCGGCCAGCGCTGCCGAAGCCATCACCGTGGGTGGCGTCAACGATCATAATTCGTTCGACTTTAACCTGTGGCAGCCGTATCATCATAATTATGGGCACAGCTACGATGGCTCAATTAAGCCGGATTTACTCGCGCCATCGAACTGGATTGCCTCCCCGATTCTGCCCGGATCCGCCGTTGCCCGTGCCGCCCGCTGGTTGGCCCCCCTGCTGCAAACCCCCGACGAAAACCGCATCCAGCAGGCCCTCCAAAACGGCAGCGATGATCTCGGCCTCACGCCCAATACGGCCCTCCACGCGGATGATAACGTGTATGCGCTGTTACAGGAACAAATTGATGCCCATAAAGTGGTTGACGCCCATCACCAGCATGTGGACGGCACATCGGTAGCCGCGCCGATTGTAGCGGCGGTCATCGCCCAGATATTAGAAGCCAATCCTCGTTTGACGCCATATGAAATTCGCGCTATCCTGACTACGACTGCCAGACTGCTGCCCAGTATTCCCTACGAACGTCAAGGCGCGGGTGTCCTCAACGCTGCCGCAGCGGTAAGCATGGCAGAACGTTTATCCTGACCCAGCACACAGTCAGTCAAGGTGATGGCAAAAAACGAATCGCTGCGCGTTGGAGTATTGGTGGGCAGAGAATGGTCATGGCCGTCTGCCTTTTTGGAAGAAGTGAACCGCCGCAACCAGGGCGTTAGCGCTGACTACATCAAAATCGGCGGGACGATGATGAACGAACCCTGTCCGTACCGCCTGATTATTGACCGCATTTCGCATGAAGTTCCCTACTACCGTTCCTACCTCAAAAATGCGGTATTGCAGGGGGCGCTGGTTGTCAATGACCCGTTTATGTGGACGGCCCAGGACAGCTTTTTTGGCGCGGCCTTAGCCACCCGGTTAGGCATAACCATCCCCAAAACCATCGCGCTGCCCAACAAGGATTATGTTCCGGGCATTGATAACAGTGAAAGCCTGCGCAATCTCAAATACCCACTCGACTGGAATACCCTGGTCGAACAAGTCGGCGGAACCCCCTGTATTCTCAAAGATGCGCACGGCAACACAAAAGAAACTTATCTGGTTCATTCCATTGGGGAGCTGATCTGGCGTTACAATCAAAGTGGGCTGCGCACCATGATCTTGCAGGAATACATCGAGGCCGATCAACTGGTGCGCTGCTGCTGTTTAGGCCAAACCGATGTACATCTGATGACCTACCAACTGACCAAAGATGGTCAGCGGCAGTACCAGGACGACCAGCAGTTAGCGCCGGAATGGATTGAGCGTTTAACCCAAATCACTCAAACGCTCTGCCAAACCATCGGCTACGATATGAACGCGATTGACTTCGCGCTAAAGGGTGCTACCCCATATGTCCTTGAATTTTTAAATCCAGCCCCGGATATGGATGTGAATGCTTTAGGGCGCAAAAATTTTGATTGGATGGTCGCTCACATGGCCGATATGACTATTCGCTTGGCGCAATCCAACCAGCGCACCATTGACCGGTACACCTGGGGTCGTCCCTTCGCGTCAAAGACCGAGGCCACCACCACCTCGAAACAAGGCTGACCATATTTTCATGCTGCTGCAAGACGCCATTGCGGTTTACCACGATCTACTGACCGAATCTTTAGCCCAGGAAACCAGCGAAATCCTTTTCGCCCGCCTCCGCCCGCTCAATCTGTATTTTGGCGACAGGCCCATCTGTACGGTGCTGCGCCCGCATTTTTATCTGCTCGACGAATGGGAATACCTGCGCCGTGAAACCGAAATCCTGCTGGGAGCCTTTGCCCGACTGCACGCCCTCTGTCAGGCATCAGCCAGCCTGCGCGCCCAACTTGATCTCGAAGCCTACGAAGAAACCTTATTCAGTCTGGACACCGGCCAGGCCGTTCCTTGGACGACTTCCCGGCTCGATTCTTTTTTCCAGCCGAAGCAAAATCGCCTGAATTTTGTCGAATACAATGCCGAAACCCCCGCCGGGATGGGTTACGAGGACATCCTGGCCGAATTGTTTATGGCATTACCCCCCATGAAACCGTTCTTGAAGGACTATGCCGTACAAAGTATGCCCACCCAGGGGCGACTGCTGGCATCTTTACTGCGCGGCTACCGGGATTGGGGCGGCCAGGGTATTCCTCAAATTGGCATTGTAGATTGGCAGCACGTCCCCACCCGTACCGAACATGAAATTATCCGCCAATTTTTTGAGCAGCATGGCCTGCGTGCGATTCTAGCTGACCCGCGTGAACTGGAATTCCGCGACGGAGCGCTGTGGGTCAAGGATTTCCAGGTGCATCTGGTTTACAAGCGGGTGTTATGCAACGAACTCATTGACGAGATGGGGCTGGACAATCCACTGGTACAGGCGGTACGGCAGCACGCTGTGTTTATGACCAATTCGTTTAGCGCCAAACTGCTGGCGAAAAAGGGCAGCCTGGCCTTTTTAAGCGACGAACAGAACACGCCTCTCTTCACACGCGAAGAACAGACCGCGATTGCATCCCATATCCCCTGGACACGACGCATCACCGAACGCAAAACACTATACCAAGGGCAACCTATTGATCTGCTGCCCTTCCTGGCCGACCACCGCGACAACTTTGTGCTGAAACCCAACGATGAATACGGCGGTGCGGGGGTCATCCTCGGTTGGGAAGTCTCCGCCGATTTATGGAACAAAACGCTGCACACGGCACTGTCCGCGCCCTATGTCGTTCAGGAGCGCGTGCCGCTGATTCAGGAAGATTTCCCGACCCTTGTGGATGGCAAGTTGGACATCAGCCCACGTTACGTGGACGCCAATCCGTATGTCTTTTCCGGCCACACCGTTCATGGCACACTCACCCGACTGTCCTCCGGTGCGCTGTTGAATGTAACGGCGGGCCGGGGTTCGCTCGTGCCCTCGTTTGTGCTGCAAAAACGCGGCGGATAACGGCCCGTTTAACCCTTGATGCCGGACATCGTCACGCCTTCGATAAAGTAGCGCTGCAAAATCACAAACAGAATCAGCATCGGCATCGTCGCCAGAAACGACCCCATCATCAGCAGGTTCCAGGGGGTGCTGCGTTCGCCTTGTAACAGGCTGATGCCAATTGTCACCACACGCGTATCCGGTGTATTGGCAACCACCAGCGGGAATAAAAAGTCGTTCCAAGCCGCCTGAATGGTAATCACCGCAAACGCCGCCAGCGCCGGGCCGGAAAGTGGCAGCGTAATATACCGCAGCACTTGCAGCGGATTGGCGCCGTCAATCATGGCCGACTCTTCCAGTTCCAGCGGGATTTGCAAAAACGCCTGCCGCAGCAAGAACATGGCAAACGCGCTGAATGCGCCGGGGATAATCAACGCTCGAAACGAGTTTAACCAATCAAGCTGCCGCAGCAGTAAATATTCGGGGATCAAAATCGCCTGAAAGGGAACCATCAACAACCCCAACGACAGCGCAAAAATCACATTCCGGCCAGGGAATTTAAACCGGGCAAAACCGTAAGCGGCCAGCGAACACGTCACCAACTGCCCCACCAAACGACCAATCGTTAAAAGCGCCGAGTTCAGCAGATAACGGTTAAAATTGGGCGAGGTTTCATAGAGCAGATTCAGATTTTCTCTGCAAACCGGCGTCTGGGGGATCCAACGCACCGGCAGCGTATTGAGTTCGGCAGGCACTTTGCAAGCCGTTGAGGCCATCCAGACAAATGGCAGCACCATCACCACCGCGCCCAGGATGAGTACAAAATAGGTCAATACTTTAATCGGCAGCGATAAATCCGTATAAGGCGCAGGTTGATCGGCTTGTTCGCTCATCACTCGCCGGCCTCGTAATACACCCACCGCCGCTGAATCCGCAGTTGCAGCACCGTCACCCCCAACGTCAACAGAAATAATACCAGCGCCACCGCCGACGAATAACCAAATTCTGACCGGATAAACGCGCTCTGATACAGGAAATAGGCCAGCGTCGTCGCGCTGCCCCCCACCCCGCCGCGCGTCGTGCGAGCGGTCATAATATAAACCTGATCGAACACCTGAAAACCATTGATGATGGCTAAGACCAGCACCAGGAAGGTCGTCGGGGACAGCAGTGGCAGCGTAATAAACCGAAAGCGCTGGCGGGGATTCGCGCCATCAATGATGGCCGCCTCGTATAAGACGCGCGGAATCGTTTGCAATCCCGCCAGAAACAAGACCATATCAAAACCCAAGCGCTGCCAGATCATCACGGCGGCCACCGGCAGCAGTACCAGATCAGGCCGCGTCAGCCAGCCAATATCCCGCAATCCTAACGGCGCGAAAATATTGCCGATCAGACCATAACGCGGCTGAAAAATCCACGCCCAGACAATCGCCGCCGCCACCGTTGAAGTCACCACCGGCAGAAAATAAATCGTGCGGAAGAAAATCCGCCCGCGCAGCCGTTGGTTTAACATCACCGCGACGTTCAACGCCAAAAAGATTTCCGCCGGAACGCTCAACAGCAGCAGTTTTAACGTATTGCCTAACGCCTGCCAGAACGCGCCGTCCTGAAACAAGCGGACAAAATTATCGAGGCCGACAAAAACCGGCGGCTTGATGGCATTCCACTGTTGCAGCGAGGTCGCAAATGCAGCCAACACCGGAAGCCCAAAGAAAAACAGCAACCCCAGCACATTCGGCGCGACCAGTGCCATACCCCACAGGGCGCGACGGCGGGTCAGCGGCGTCTGTCCAAACAGATTGAGAAAAGCGGTTTTCATGAAGGTTAGCAGAATTAATCGGGGCGACCTGCGAGGTCGCCCCGACACAAACAAATGGTATGGTTGAATTACTGCGGCAGCTGCGTGTTGATGAACTCACACGCCTGCTGGGTGGCATCTTCGACACTCAGGCCCAGGTCAAAAATATTCACTACCAGTTCCGTGTTGATTTTGTCCCAGATTTCGTCAAAAGCGGTGACGCCTTGCGAGTCCTGAGTCGCATCCACAAACGCCTGAATATTCACGTCGGTATCACCAAACGAGTCAATCCACTGCTGCTGCACGGCAGGATTGGCCGGAGCCACACCGCCAGCATCAGCAAAGAACTGCTGACCTTCATCGCTCACCAGATAAGTGATAAGGTTCGCGGCCAATTCAGGATTTTCGGTAGCGGCAGACGCCACATAACCCACCGAGTGCAGAATCGAACGACTGCGTCCGGTTTCGGGGTTCTTGGGCAGTGTCACCACGTCCCAATTAAAAGTCGTCTTTTCCAGCGCATCCGGCAGCTTCCACGAACCGCCGGCCACCATCGCCACTTTGCCGGCTAACCAGAAGTTGAAGGAGTCATCCGCTGACGCGCCGCCAACAATGGAAACGCTCGGCATATAACCCTGATCATACAGACCCTTGAGGAAATTGAGCGCTTCAACGCTGCCTTCGTCGGTCAGCGTGCAGCTCGTCCGGCCCGCTTCCACCACCGGGGTTGTGCCTGTCGCTGCAATCCAATTCGGATAACCGCCCTGATACTCGGCATACACTGCCGCGCCATAAACATCATTTTCGACGCTGGTCAGTTTGGCCGCTGCATCTGCGAAATCATCCCACGTCCAATCGGCAATCGGATAAGCCACGCCTGCCGCATCAAACAAATCCTTATTGTAGAAAATGGCAATGGTATCCCAGTTCACCGGCCCGGCGTACAGGTCATTTTCTTCACCCCAGCGGTAGGGGTCAATCATACCCGATCCCCACAGGCTGGTATCCACACCACCTTCATCAAAATAGGGCTGCAAATCCAGCAAGGCATCGTTGTCGGCGTAGAAGAAAAACCGATCCTGAGACATGTTAAACACATCCGGCATATCGCCACCGGCCACATTGGTCTTTAACAAATCCCAGTATTGGCCCCAGGGCTGCACCTGCAAATCTACCTCCGCGCCGGGGCAGTAATCGGCTTTCCAGGCGTCAATCGCCGCGCCGATGACTTTCGCCCAATTTTCGTCCCAGACCCACATCGTCAGTTGGCCGGGTTCAGCGCACGCCTGCGCTTGAATCGCCACTTCGCCCGACGCCGTATCCTGGGCTATCACTGGCACAGCTACCAATACTAACAGCAGCAGAGCCATCATGAGCGTTAAACGCCGAATGTTACACATAACACAAACCTCCTTATATCAAAAATACGATGGAACGGTCTAATAGTAACCAATGTGGAATAACGGCAACAAGATCCTCATCGAACCACTTGGCAGCTCATTCGTCCAGGGTTTCGCCCCCTGACCAGGTACCAAGATTGGGCTGCGAGTCGCCAGGTGGTGGGGTCGCTTTGGGCAAGTTCAACCCGCGCCCATTGGACTCAGAAACCGTCATCTGTTGTTTGACCTCATTAAGCTGGGCATTGGTTTCGTTCAGCGCCGTTTGAATGGGGTTCGTCACCGGCGCTAAGGCTTTATTGATTTGTTTATTCAGACTGGCACGGGTGGGCGGCTCTTTGGGGAGTTCTACATCCATGCCCGCCTCTTTCAATTCCTGCTGAACGTAGGTCATACTCTCGGCCCACAGCGCCCGTGCTTTAGCCGTATATTTGCCAATGATATAGGCCCATTGAATCATCCGTTTTGGCCCGGCGACAATCAACGCAATAATCAAAATAGCGACCAGTTCCGCGCCGCCAATCCCGAAAATTTCCATCACACACCTCAAAAACAAAACCCGCCTGAGATTGTAACGCAGGCGGGTGGGGATGCAAACAGTCTGTTACGGGGGTTTACTGGCCCCGCACACGCCGCTTGATCTGCTTGAGCCGCTTCATGACATCATTCTGGCCGCGCCCAAAGTAATCATACAGCAGCTTGTATTCCTGGTAGAGTTCGTTGTAAACCGCCTGATTTTCCGAGATCGGTTGCACCACTTCGTCTTTCAGCCGCCCCATCTTTTCCGCTGCCGCTGCAATGTTGGGATAAACGCCCGCCGCCACTGCCGCGTGCATGGCTGAACCCAACGCTGGAGCCTGGGCCGACCCGGCCAGCTTGAAAGTGCGCCCCGTCACATCGGCGTAAATCTGCCGCAGCATAGCATTTTTCTCCGGCAGACCGCCCGCCGCAATCAGTTCCGTCACCTGGATGCCGCGCTCCTCAAACGAATCAATGATGATGCGTGTCCCAAAGGCTGTCGCCTCAATCAGCGCGCGGTAGATGTCCGGCGCACGGGTCGCCAGCGTCGCCCCGATGAGCAGACCGGTTAAATCCACATCTACCAGAACCGAACGGTTGCCGTTCCACCAGTCCAGCGCCACCAGACCGTGTTCGCCGGGTTTCTGTTTGGCCGCTTCAACTTCCAGGTATTGGTGCAGATTCATTCCGGCCTTCTGCGCGGCTTCCTGATATTCCGGCGGAACGGCATTGTCCACAAACCAGGCGAAAATATCGCCAACGCCGCTCTGTCCGGCTTCATACCCCCATAAACCGGGGATGATGCCATCTTGAACCACGCCGCACATGCCTTCTACGGTTTGCAGGCTGTCGCCGCTCATGATGTGGCAGGTGGAAGTCCCCATAATCATGACCATCTGGCCGGGTTTAACAGCTTTCACGGCAGGTGCGGTCACATGGGCGTCCACGTTCGCCACTGCCACCGCGATACCTGCCTTCAAGCCCGTCCACCCCGCCGCCTGTTCGGTCAGACCACCAGCTTTGCCACCCAGCGGCGCAAATTCACGGCTCATCTTGGTATCCACGACATCGGCAAACCGCGGGTCCAGCGCGGCAAAATACTCGCGTGATGGATACTGTCCACCCTGGACAATCGCTTTATAACCAGCCGTGCAGGTATTGCGCGTTTCCACACCGCAAAGCTGCCAGATTACCCAGTCGGTGGCTTCGATAAAACGATCCGCCGCCGCGTAAACATCGGGCGCTTCTTTTAAAATCTGGAGCGCTTTGCTGAAGAACCATTCCGACGAGATTTTGCCGCCGTACAGGTCAAGCCATTTTTCGCCCATCCGCCGCGCGGTTTCGTTAATCAAGTCCGCCTGGGCCTGCGCCGCATGATGTTTCCACAGTTTAATCCACGAATGTGGATTGTTCCGCCATTCTGGCAGCACACACAGCGGCGTCCCATCCGCTTTGACGGGGAGCATGGTACACGCCGTAAAATCAATGGCGATACCAACAACTTCAGCGGGGTTGATGCCGCTGTCTTTTAACACTTTGGGCACGGTCTGCTTGATAACCTCGATGTAATCCATCGGGTCTTGCAGCGCCCAATCCGGTGGCAGCAGTTTATCGCTCCCCGGCAGATGTTCATCAATCACGCCATTGCCATAAGCGTGAACGGCACTGGCGATTTCGCGTCCATCGCGTGCATCTACCAGTAACGCGCGCCCCGACTCGGTGCCAAAATCAATACCGATTGTATACATAGTTGTATATCCTTATTTTTATGCAATTAATTTTATGGCTTCGCTCAAAGACGGCCTGCATCGTCTTTGAGCTGATGGGAGAACGAAAACAATTTCATATGATTGAATTGGGTTTGTAGGGGCGAGGCATGCCTCGCCCCTACGGTAGAAATCAATATGGGTTCGTTTCCATTTCTCCATGAGAACACCCTTAAACTTGGCTGGAGGCCAAGTTACCCCCAACCGGCATCATCTGGAAACACGTTGCTGTACCGGAGGCCCACTCGCGGTTCGGCCATCATGTCCGTCACGGTATCACGCCAGCGCAAATAATGCGCCGTTTCTTTATGTTTGGCCGGGTCATCCGCCGTCCGGTACACTTCAATTAAGGTAAAACGGGTTGGATCATCCGCCTGCTGGATAAAATCAAACCGCGCGATGCCCGACTCCTGCACGCTGTTGCGCGCATTATCGAGTGT
>DATALK010000235.1:0-2351 GCA_036261085.1 Phototrophicaceae bacterium
ATCAAATCTGGCGTTACGAACCGTCCGGCGGCACGTATGCCACCCCGCCCAACGAATACTTTGCCGGGGTGAACCGTCCCGACATTCGTGCTACTGTTGATTTTGGCATTGATGATAAAGGCAATCTCTACGTTCTCTCCAACTCCGGGCAAATTCACAAGTATCGTTCCGGGGAAGAAATTGAATTTGCTTACGCCAATTTCCCGTCCGATCCGCCGATGCCCGGAGCTGATGCGTTGTTCCTCAATAATGACCCAACCGCGCAGGGATTGTTTATCGTCTGCCGCGCCAACCGGACGATTTATGAAACCTCGCTGGCCGGAACTTTTAACGCCAGCTACCGCGCTTTTAACGAAGCTGACTTTACCCTGATCTCAAACGTGGTCGCCGATGCCAGCCAGGGCCGAGAATATACAAGCGCCCCTGCCAGATACTCATTGACACCGGGTTCACCCAACGCTCCGCTCCATAAAGCTGCTCGGCTTCACAGGTCTGGAGAAAACGCGGCGAACAGGTTACCAGCAGCCCTTTATTGTCCAACGCCATAATCTGCGTTAACTCTTCGCCCCAGGCAATATCCACGATACTGCCGAGGCGGAATTCCCCAACCGTCGCATTCTGGCGCATCATGGCGATGACCTGTTGGGTATTGGGAACAGTCTTGCGACCATCGCTCGTGAGGGTGGTTTTGTACACCCAATGATTTTGCCCATCCAAAACATACAGGTCTAAACCCTGTAAAATGGCCTGTTTGAGTTCCGCGCTGGGGAACGAGGTAATCAGCTCCGCATTCCGGCGTTCGATTCGGGAGAGCGCATCAACAACGGTTTGCGATTACCAAACAAAAGTAGGGCAGGCGTAGGGTTCACAGGCGGATTTTGCCCGTTATAATACAGCGCAATCAAGATTGCTGGGGTCACGGCGAGTTTCAAACTCGCCCGGCCTCAGGTTGCGCTTTGGAGTATTAACGTTATGCGTATCCCTGGATGGTTACTGGTCGTCGGCCTGGTGCTGGTGGTACTGCTCACCGGCGGCATGGCGATTCTGGCCTTTTCAATCGCCCGTGAAACCGCTATCGGGCTGGGACGCGGCGGCGTTGACCTGGCTTCATCTGTCGAACAAATTGCCAGCACAATTCCGACCCCCACACCGCTGCCGACGATAGCCCCGGTGGTCACTGTCGCCACGCCGTTACCGGGGGAAACCGCCCTGCCAACAGTAGCAATGCCCACACCGCCCGCCGCCACCCTCGACCCGGCGGCCAGCTACACCTGGAGCGACCCCCACCGGATTACCGTGCTGCTCATGGGCATTGACCAGCGCAAGGATGTGGACGATAAAGGGCTGGCTCATACCGACACGATGATGGTGATTAGTGTTGACCCAGTACGGAAGACCGCCGGGGTGCTGTCTATCCCGCGTGATTTGTGGGTAAAAATCCCCCGGTTTTACGCAGGGGCGCATCAACACCGCCAATCTGCTCGGTGACAGCAACGCTTATCCTGGCGGCGGCCCGGCGCTGGCGGCGGAAACCGTGCGCCAAAATCTCGGCCTGCAAATTGATAAATACGTGCGCATCAATTTCGATGTTTTTATTTCAGTAGTCAACACGCTGGCTCCTGATGGCGTGGAAATCTGCGTCAAAGAAGTCATTGATGATCCCAACTACCCCGACGCCGGAGTTGGCTTCATTCACGTTCATTTTGATCCGGGCTGCCAAGTCGTGGATGCGGAAAAACTGCTGCAATATGCCCGCACGCGCCACACGCAGGGGTCGGACTTTGACCGCGCGCGGCGGCAGCAGGAAGTCATTCAGGCCATGTTGACAAAAGTCGTCAGCGTGGGTGGCATCACCAACATCATCACCCAGGCCCCCAAACTGTGGGAAGACCTGAGCGGCAGTTTTGTCACCAACCTCACGTTGGACGAAATCATCAGCCTCGGCGGGCTGGCGCTGGAAATTCCGCGCGACAAAATCCAGTTTGGCGTGATTGATAATCTCTATGTTGACTTTGCCACCACCAACACCGGCGATCAGGTACTCCTGCCCAAAACCGGACAAATCCGCATGTTGATTCAGCAGGTGTTTGAGCCGCAGGATAACCTCACCCTATCCGATCTCAAATCCCGCGCTGACGCGGAAAAGGCGACCATCACCGTTTATAACAATTCCGATGTGGCGGGACTAGCCAGCCAAACCCGCGACTGGCTCATCGGGCGCGGTATCACGGTAGATAACGTGGGGAATGTGCCACAGCCCGCCAACGTGGATACGCTGATTCAGGTCTATACGGGCAAAATCTGGACGGGGCGCTATTTGGCGGCGTTGATGGGTTTACCGGCGGATCGCG
>DATALK010000239.1:0-7813 GCA_036261085.1 Phototrophicaceae bacterium
AACACAGAAAAGGGTGGACGGACACCCAACGGGGTGTCCCTACAAACATCCGGTTTTTGTAGGACGGGCAACAACCCGGCATTCTCATCTAGTTGCTTGTACTAGTGAACATGTCGTTTTGACCGGAAACCGGTATAGTTAAACTAAGCTGTTCGCCAAGTCAGGTGGTCGCCGGGAGTGACACAATGGGCCAGCACGTCTTTGTTTCTTACAAACATGAAGATAACGATTTTGCCACGATGGTCATCCGGCAGTTACAGTTGGCCGGATTTCAGATTTGGATTGATACCGAACAACTGCGCGCGGGCGAGAATTGGCGCGAGAGTATCAATTACGCCATCAAAGAGGCGCTGGCGTTGGTGCTGATTATTTCCCCGGAAGCGCGCGCCTCGGAATATGTCACCTATGAATGGGCGTTTGCGCAGGGGGCGGGCGTCAAAATTGTGCCGATTCTGGTGCGTCCCACCGACAGACTCCATCCCCAGTTAGAAATGCTACAATACCTGGATTTTACGGATCGGGCGCGGCCACCCTGGGATAAACTCATCCGGCGGCTGTGGGAAATCCAGGGCGAAAATCAACCCTACACCGTTTCCGTCGCCCGCGATGCGCCCCCGGCAGTCAAAAGCGCCGTCGCCGCGATGGACAGCCACAACGCCGAAGAACGCCGTCAGGCCCTCAAAAGTCTGGCGCAGATGAATCACCCGGCGGCTTACGCGGCACTGGTGGGCGCGGTGCAGCATCCCATGCGGGATGTGCGGGTGGACGCGGCCTTCCTGCTGGCGAAACAGACCAATCACCAGGAACGGGCCGCCGTGCCAGGACTGCTCGATGCCCTGCACGATGAAGATGTGCGCCTGCGGACGGCTGCCGTGAAAGCGCTCGGTGATATTGGCGATGCGTCTGCCGTGCCGGAACTGCTGCTGATTATGAATCATGACGCCGATGGCAATATTCGCTGGCAGGCGTCCGGCGCGTTGAGCAAAATCGGTGAAGCCGCCGTGCCGGGGTTAGCCGCCGCGCTCAAAGATGAAGATTGGAAAGTGCGCCGCAGCGCCGCCGAGGCCCTGTCGGGGATGCGGGAACCGGTGGCCGTCCCGGCCTTAATTGACGCGATGACAGATCGGAACGATGTGGTGCGGCAGGCGGTTGCCAGCGCGCTGGAAAGTATGGGCGCGATGGCCGTACCGACGTTAATTGAAAAGCTGATGAGCCGGGATGTCAATGTCGCGCGCACGGCGGCGGAACTGCTGCCACGGATTAATACGCCGGAAGCGAATATGGCTTACCAACGCTGGGCGGGGAAAACCGCGCCGCTGCCGGAACCACGCCGTAACTTTCCGCCGCGTTAGCGGTGGGCAGCCGACTGGCAAAAACCACTCGGAAGCGCTAGTATTAAATGGATAGTTTTAATGTCGAATGGTAGGAATTAAACATGATCGCCAACCGGTTTAAAGTTCCGTTTTTGCTGCTGGCCCTGTTGTACGTCTGGATTTTTGTCGCCTAAGCGGGTGATTAACCCGGCCACCGCTGGCGCACCGAGTTCCACCAGCGCGGTAATGGCCTTCCGGCGCGGGATGGCATATCGGCTGCCCAGCTCTTGCAGCAGTTGGGCCAATTCAGCTTCATTCATGATTTTCACCCCCGATTAAAACTCAGGCTCGATTGTCTGCCATTGTAGCACTATTACACCCTCCCTGAAACGATCCTCGCCGGGAGCGCCTGGTTCTTGATCTGATTCTGGCACGGATACCCTCTCAAACCCCTTAACGGCACGGGCTTTTGTTCCCCTGTCCGCATCAAGTTAAGCGCGCTTGCCGCCGGATGCTGAAAGCCATCCGGCTGAATTTACAAAGCCCGCTCGAAGCGGGCTGCCAGAAGGCAGTAATGTCCCCTTAGCCTGCTTGGAGCAGGCTTCCTTTGAACGATAGCCAGGGGACTTCCAGCCCCTGGCGTGGCAAGGACACACTGCCCAAACTCCGAATACTCCCACCCTATACTGCCTACTTGACAATACTGTGTGATGTACAGTATATTGATACTGTGCAGCGTACAGCACTAGAGGATACACAGTACATGACCGAGACCGACGAGCAAATCAGCCAACTCCGCCTGGAACTCCGGCGCGGCATCGTGGTGCTGGCCGTCCTCAGCCAGATGGACACCGCCCGTTACGGCTACAGCCTGATTCAACGGCTGGCCGAGTTGGGGCTGGACATTGAAGAGGGGACACTTTATCCGCTGCTGCGGCGGCTGGAAAAACAGGGTTGGCTGGCAAGTGAGTGGGAAGTCGGGGAAGCCCGCCCCCGCAAGTATTACCGAATCAGCGCCGCCGGACGGGAAGCCTTAACGATTTTAACGGCGGAATGGTTCGAAACGGTGAACGTGATGCAGCAGCTTTTGCAGGGAGGGAATCATGACTGAATTGATTGACCGGTATGTCCGTCAAGTTGGTCTGTATGTCCCCCCGCGAGAACGGGCCGAAATTGAAGCGGAACTCCGTTCCCAAATTCAGGATCAATTAGATGATCGTTACGGGGCCGCGCCTTCCCCCGAAGAAATCACAGCGGTGCTGGTTGAACTTGGCCCGCCGCGCCAGATCGCCGCCTCTTACGGCAGCCAGCAATATCTGGTTGGCCCGGAGCTGTACCCCTATCTGCTGCTGGTGCTGCGGTACTGTTGGCTGGTGCTTCCGGCAGTGGTCATCTTCCTGGATGTTTTTGAAGTGTTGGCCTCGGCGCAGACGCAAACGGTCACTACGCTGGTGCTTGATCCCGTCTTGGCCGCATTGCAGACCACCTTAATGTTTTCGGCGGTGGTGGTGCTGATCTTTGCCCTCATCCAGCGTTCCGGCCTGGATCGTCAGCCCCAGTTCGCTTTTGATCCGGCGTCGCTGCCGGAACTGGACGATCCTGGCGTTGTTGATCGCCTGGAAGTGATCTTTGGGGCGATCTTTGGGGCCGCCGTGATCCTTGTCTTTCTCTACTGGCTGCGCGTGGGGGGGCTAACCCTGCGTTTCGACCTCAACAATCCGGGCGATGTGCTGCCGGTTCCGGGTATCTGGCTGCTGCTGTTGATTATCAACTCGGTTTTTATGATTGGTGTGAATCTGCTGGCGCTGCGATTGGGCCGCTGGAATGCCGGAACCTGGCTGCTGGAAACCGTGCTGGAAGTCTTTGGGGCCATCTGCCTGTACTTCGTGATCTACCAGCCGGTGCTGGAGCAGATCATGGCTACCAATGCGGATTTGGCCGCCTCGCGACTGGATGATCTGCCCGAATTGATTGTGGTGCTGACGGTGGTCTTCACCCTGTTAACGCGCGGGGGCCGCTTAGTCCGGCTGTGGAACTATCACAGCAGCCCGCCCGCGCCCGTCACCATTCCGACGAACCGGTAAACCAAGCTAAGGGTGAGGGCAAGAAGGCCGTCAACAATTCATGCTCACCCTTGTCTAGAAGGTTTAGCCCTCATCCCCGTCCCCTTCTCCATGAGGGAGAAGGGGAGAAAAACCGAAATTTGTCTTTAAGCCCCTCGCCCTGAGGGAGAGGGGTTTGGGGTGAGGGCAAGAGGGCCATCTATCGTTCAATCCCATCGCGGCGGCTCACTACCGCCGCCCTTTAAGGAGCGCCCATATGGGGCTGCCTGTGGTCAAACGTTGCCACTTTTCGTCCAGAATTTTCAACAAGGAGCTTTCGATCATGCCCGATACTCGTATTATGCTTTCCGGTTTGTGGATTGCCCTGATGCTCACCTATTTGCTGGGGGACGTGCTGCGCATCTTCAGCGGCGATTTTAAGCCGGGTGAAATCATGGGGCAGGCAGTCACGCCGGGCATGTGGCTCGGCATCGCTATCTTCATGCTGATCCCGATTGTGATGCTGTTTCTCTCCCTGGTTTTAGCCCAACCGGTGAATCGTTGGGTCAACATCATTGCCGCCATCCTTCTGTTTGGCTTTAACCTCATGGGCCTGCCGACTTATCCCTCGGCGTATGACAAATTCCTGATCGTTGTCGGCCTGGTCTGGAACGCGCTGACCGTCTGGTACGCCTGGAATTGGGTGTAAGCAGGGTGTCCCCACCCCTAAATCCCCTCCCCATTACATGGAGAGGGGACTTCAAAAGCCCGTTGCATCCTGTTTTTATCCCCTCTCTACGAAGTGGAGAGGGGCAGGGGGTGAGGATAGGAACTTCTCAAAGGATTTGCAAAGTCAGTTCAACATCAGTACACACGAAAGGACACATTCCCATGAAAGCAATGGTCTACACCGAATATGGCCCGCCAGAAGTTCTTCAGATTAAAGAGGTCGAAAAACCGACCCCTAAAGACCATGAAGTTCTGGTCAAAGTTCAGGCAGCCAGCGTGAACTTTAGCACCCTCCATCTGGTAACAGGCAAACCATTTGTGGTTCGCACGATGGGTGGCGGGCTGCAAAAGCCCAGCCACCCCATACCGGGCAACGACATCGCGGGGCGGGTGGAAGCGGTTGGTAAAAATGTCAGGCAGTTTCGCCCCGGTGATGAGGTCTTCGGCGATTTGGCTGACTATGGCTTTGGCGCGTTTGCCGAGTATGTCGCGGTTCCTGAAACCGCATTGGCGTTGAAACCGGCTAATCTCTCCTTCGAGGAAGCCGCTGCTGTGCCAGAAGCGGGCCTCGTCGCCCTGCAAGGTCTTCGGGACAAAGGCCACATTCAGCCGGCGCAAAAGGTGCTGATCTGCGGGGCATCCGGCGGTATCGGAACGTTCGCCGTGCAGTTGGCCCACCACTTCGGCGCGGATGTGACCGCCGTGTGCAGCGCGCGGAATTTTGACCTAGTACGCTCACTGGGTGCAAAGCAGGTCATTGATTACACCCAGGAAGACTTCGCCCAAAACAATCCGCGTTATGATCTGATTCTGGCAACTGCCGGGGATCGTTCACTTTTCGATTACCGGCGGGCCTTGAGTCCCAAAGGAATTTATGTCGTTACGGGTGGTTCCATGTCGCAGCTTTTCCAGGCGATGCTCCTGGGGCCATTCGTTTCGCTGATCGGGAGTAAGAAACTGGGTATTCTGTCGGTAAAACCCAACCAGGATTTGGTTTTGATGAAAGACCTGCTCGAGGCCGAAAAAGTCAAACCGGTGCTAGATCGCTGCTACCCGTTCAGCGCCATTCCCGAAGCCCTCCGCTACTATGGCGAAGGCCACGCGCGCGGCAAAGTGGTTATCGCGGTAGGCGGCTGAATCTGACCTGGGGTGTCCTGCTGCTGGGGCCAGTGGCAGTCGCCCTTTATTCGACCATTCCCCAAAATCGGCGTAGCAATCGTTTTGCAAGATTCGTGTCAAACATACTTGACATGATAGCTGTTTCATGTTACTCTGTGTAAAGTTTACTTTACTTTAGGTCAAGATCAGCAGACACCAGAGGCCGTTATGTCGTATCAGGAAAAACGCAGTCTTGTCAACATCGCCAGCACCATTCTGATTACCGCCCTGTATGCGGCGTTTATGATGCAGCGTTATCCGGCAGCCGATCCGTATTCGCGGGAAGTCTTCCACTTCTGGGGATCGTTCTTCTTGATCTTAATTCCGATTTCGATTGTCGCCCGCATCCTCATTTACATCGTTTTCAGCATCTTCAATTACATCGCCACGCGGGAAGAAGAACCGCCCATTATTGATGAACGTGACAAACTCATTGAACTGCGGGCCGGACAACTTTCGCTGTATGGGTTTGCGGTTGGGGTGATGCTGGCGATGGGATCGCTGGTGGTGGAACAGCCGCCCTCCGTGATGTTTATCATCCTGATTTGTGCCGGGGTGGTGTCGGAGATTATCAGTGAGCTGGCTCAATTCTACTTCTACCGGCGAGGGTTCTAACATGGACAAGCTCGTTATCAGCAATAACATCCGGCGCTTGCGCTTTGACCGCGCCGAAATGACGCAGCAGCAGTTAGCGGACAGCGTGGGGGTCTCGCGCCAAACCATCGTCGCCATCGAAAAAGGCAATTATTCCCCATCATTGGAACTCGCCTTCCGTATTGCCCAGGCTTTTAAAGTGCCGTTAGAAGCGGTCTTCTTTATCGAAAACAGTAGCTCGTAAAGTCAAGTTATCTCCTGAAGGGAAATCAACATGAATACACATCGCCAAGCCGCCATTACGGTGGGGGTTCTGTACATCATTGGCACGGTCACGGGCATCCTTAGCCTGACTGTGACCCAATCCACACTCAGCGATCCTGATTACCTGAGCACAATTGCTGCCAATCCAGATCAAATCGTTCTGGGAACGCTGCTCTGGCTAACGATGGGTTTTGCTTTGGCCCTGGTTCCCGTGCTGTTGTATCCCCTCCTCAAAAAACATAACGAGGTTTTAGCGCTGGGTTATGTGGTTTTTCGGGGCGCGCTGGAACCGGTGGCCTACATTCTTATGGCCGCCAGTCGGTTATTACTTATCCTGGTCAGCCAGCAGTCGCTCGCCGCTGGTGCATCCGCTGCGGCTTCCTTTCAAAGCCTGGGCGCGTTTGTGCTGGCAAGCCATAACGCCCTCAACCCGCTGCTGATTATCACGTTCAGTCTGGATGCCCTGATGCTGTACACCATGTTCTACCAATCCCGCCTCATTCCGCGTTGGGTCTCGATTTGGGGGTTTGTCGCCATCCTGCTCCATTTGTCTACCGCCTTTCTGATCCTGTTCCGCCTCGTGGCGTCCGACGATATGAATACCCTGATGACGATTAACTTCCCCATCTTCCTTCAGGAAATGGTCATGGCCGTCTGGCTGATTCTGCGCGGCTTTGACGCGGCAGTGATGGCTGCTACGTCCGTCCCCGTTCGTTCCAATGATCTGCTGGCAAGCCCAGCCCGTTAAGGAGTTCCCATGAAAGCAGTTATTTACACCCAATACGGCGCACCCGATGTCCTGCAATTGCGCGAGGTTCCTAAGCCAACCCCGAAGGCGGACGAAGTGTTAATCCGCGTGCGGGCCACCACCGTCACCATTGGCGACACGATTATGCGCAGTCTGAACATTCCCGTTCCCGGCTGGCAGAAGTTCATGGCGCGTTTGTATCTGGGCTTCTTCAAACCCAAACGCCCCACCCCAGGGATGGAACTGGCGGGTGATATTGAAGCAGTCGGCGCGCAGGTAACCCGCTTTAAACCCGGCGACGCGGTGCTGGCCTCCACCTTCAGGCTCAATTTTGGCGGCAATGCCGAATACAAGTGTGTGCCGGAAACCGGGATATTGGCGCTCAAACCGGCCAATCTCAGTTATGAGGAAGCCGCCGCTGTTCCCGGTGCGATGATGACCGCGTTGCGCTGTTTGCGCCAGGGCCGAATTCAACCGGGGCAAAAGGTGCTGATTTACGGCGCGTCGGGCGCCGTCGGGACGAACGCAGTGCAGCTGGCGAAACATCATTTTGGCGCGGAAGTGACCGCCGTGTGCAGCACCGCCAATCTGGAACTGGTCAGATCACTGGGGGCCGATCACGTTATTGATTACACCCGCGAGGATTTGACCCAACGCGGCGCGGCCTACGATGTGATTTTTGACGCGGTGGGCAAGCTGGAACCAGTACACGGTAAAAAAGTGCTCAAACCTCAGGGCATCTACCTGAACGTGCATAAAGTTTCGGGCGGCAGCGAAAAGCTGGAAGACCTGCTGTTCGTTAAGAGCTTGATCGAAGCTGGGAAACTTAAACCGGTGATTGATCGCTGTTATCCGCTGGAACAAATTATGGGAGCGCACCGGTACGTGGAAACCGGCCATAAAAAAGGCAATGTCGCCATTACCGTTGCCGCAAAGTAGCCGCTTTGGAGGAAAAAACCATGAAA
>DATALK010000265.1:0-2861 GCA_036261085.1 Phototrophicaceae bacterium
CCTGTATCCCCAACTGATACGCCAGCCGCCTACCGCCGCCGCGCTGGCTCCTACAAGGTATAAGGCTCCCGAAATCGTTATCGGGGTGCTGATGGTAAACCCAAGCAGCACCAGCACCGCTGCCAGCGGCCCGAGACTGAGAGCGCGAGCGATGGCGCGGAACCGGGGCCGCGTTTCAGGATGCAGGTGATTGGGCAAGTTGTTGTTCATGCTGCTTCAGATGACCGGTAGTGTTGGCTTGTGGCTGGTAGTTTAACACAGCCGGGCAATCGTTGGGTAAACGCGTTAATGGCGTCAGGTCTGCCAGGGACGTTGTGTTATAATTAAGAAGATGGAGTATGAAAAAATGACTCTGCCAAATACAAATCAACCGCAGTTCAAAACTCGTCCCAAAACCCCTTCGCGGCGGCAGCGGTGGCTGCCCTGGCTGGTGGTCGGTGGTGTCGCGCTGACCGGCTTCCTGATGTTTCTGGGGTTGCTGGGGGTGGTACTGTTGCTCGTTTTGACCGCCAACCGGCTGCCCAGCGGTGTCCAGGTGGCCGGGATTCCCGTTGGTGGTCAATCACCGGAGGCTGCTGCCGCGCTGCTACAGCAAAAAATCGGCAGCCCGCTGATAACTTTTGTAGACGGCGAACGCCGTTGGCAGCTGCCGCTGGCCGACATCGGTGCGCAGATAGACATGGAAGCCAGTCTGGCAGCGGCCCAGGCTGCCAAATCCGGGGCGAACGTGCCGTTGATTTATACCATTGATCTGGGGCAGGCGCAGTTTGGCTTGTTGGGCCTGAGCGAACAGGTCAATATCGCGCCGACGACTACTACCGGCGGGCGGGCGCTGGATATTCCCGTGCTGCTGGATCGGCTGCGGGTAGATGCCAGCGGCGAACTTGCGGACGGCGTGTTTGAACTGGAACTGTTCGCGGTTGACCCCGTGACGATTGAACCGGGTGACAGTTACAGCGGTGAAACAACGACGCATGTGGTCGAGGCCGGACAGGAATTGGGCCTGATCGCCAAGTTGTATAACGTGTCTATGCAGGACATCATCAATCTGAATGGCATTCAAAATCCCGATCTGCTGTATGTGGGACAGGAGCTATCCATCCCGGCGGCGGGCATGTATGAACCCACCGCCGCCGACGCGCCGATCCCCTCCACCAGCACCGGCAAAGCCATTGTAGTCGAAGTGGATAATCAGCGGATTTACGCTTACGAAAACGGCCAACTGGTGCATTCGCATCTGGTTTCTACCGGCCTACCCGCCACCCCCACCGTGAAAGGCGATTACAGCATCTACGTGAAGTACGTGGCCGATGATATGCAGGGGCCGGATTATTTCCTGCCGCAAGTGCCGTATACCATGTACTTTTTCCAGGGGTATGGCATTCACGGCACGTATTGGCACAACAGTTTTGGCCGCCCCATGAGTCACGGCTGCGTCAATTTGCCGACAGATGAAGCCGAGTGGTTCTTTAATTGGGCGGAGGTAGGCACACCCGTCCGGGTGATTTAAGGCTATTCCAGATCGTAAAATGTTCCTTTGTAGGGACGAGGCTTGTCGGTAAGTCAGTAGAATCAGGTGGTTATTGCTTTTCTGACCAACCTCACCCTTAAATCCCCTCTCCATGAGATGGAGAGGGGACTTCAATACCCATTATGAACCGTTTTGCTCTCCCTCTCCACAGTGTGGAGAGGGGGCCGGGGGGCTTACAAGGGTAAGTTTTTTTAATGCTCACTTGCCTGTTTTTCGCCTGACGTTTAAAACGTCAGGCTACCCGTCAATCTGGAAACCTCTAAAGAGGTTCAGGACGGTGGAACAACCGCTTTAGCGGTTTAAAGGTTTTACCTCTAGCCTGGGGTTTTGAACCCCAGGCGGAGCCAACGACCTCATTTTTCAGAAACCTACCCTTGGCCGGGGGGTGAGGTTAGGTTTAAAAATCGTGACCGCACTATTCTACCGTGCTACCGGCTTGCCTCGTCCGCTAAAACTGTGAGCTAACCCTGCCGCTTCCGGCAGCCCGCTTTGAGCGGGCTTTGGGCCTCCAGCCGGAAGGCTTTCAGCCTCCGCTGGCCCCAAATTCGAATGCACCCGCCTGGGTTTAAGCCATTGGTGATTTTCAAATCACGGTGCTAAACTTTCAATCGCAAAATGGCTATAAGTTTAGTTAGCATCAGAACAAAAGGTTCAGGCATGAGCTTGTCACAATCCTCATTATCTCCGAATCAGCCGGTGTCCCTTCCACCATCAACCGTTCGGACACGGAGCGTTATCCTGACATCCATGCTGTTCCTGGTTCTGATTCTCGGCGCTTTTATTATTCGCTGGCTGACCTTTGAGCGTTATTTGCCCTATCTCGATTATGGCGATGAAGGTGTGCCGTTTGTCATCGCTTTAAACTGGCGCGGGCTGGAAAATAATGCTTATGTGGCCCAACGTTACGCGGGCTATCCGCCTGCTTATGTACTGGTGAACATGGGTGTTCAGCGCTTAGGCGAACTCTTCGCGCCGCGTCCCTGGGTGCTGCCGACAGAACATATTTATAATTTGCGGTTGTTAGCCGTTGTTGTGGGTGTAGTAACGACTCTGGTTATTGCCAATATTGGCTGGCAGTTAGCCGGGCCAAGTGCCGGTTGGTTAGCTGGTTTTGTCTGGGCGTTTGCTCCCATTATTGTCGAACATAACAGTCTGGCGCTGCCGGATCCCTTTGTTTACCTGACCTGCGCGGTAGCGGTGGCGGCGGCGCTGCGTGCCTGCATCAAAAAATCGCCCTGGTGGTTGACTGTCAGCCTGATTTCCGGGATTTTGGCAATTTACTTTAAATTGTGGCCCATTCACGCGCTGGTTCCCTGGGGGTTGGTTGCCC
>DATALK010000020.1:0-4249 GCA_036261085.1 Phototrophicaceae bacterium
CTCATCCCCATCATACCCCGCTTTGCCGGTAGCCTATGTTAAAATAAAGATGCCCGTTGGGAAAACAGAGGGTAGACAATGGTTATTGAGTCGCGTTTGTACACAGTTGAGGAGTTTGAAGCCATCGCCGATGCGCCCGAAAATCGAGATCGGCTGCTACAACTCATCAATGGGGAGATTATTGAAAAAGTGCCAACGGAAAAACATGGCATGATTGCGGGCAACGTCTTTGGGCATATCTGGGACTACGTTCAACAATATAAAAATGGGCGCGTTGTCATCGAAGTACGCCATCATTCGCCGAGTGATGATCGCAACGCGCTCATTCCTGACGTGTCATTTATTGCCGGTCAGCGACCGGCGGTAGCTCAAGGCAGTGTGCCACAAATGCCCGACCTCGCGGTTGAAGTTAAATCGCCGGATGATACCCTCAAAGAATTACGCCAGAAGGCGCGATATTATCTGGCACATGGTTGCGAACAGGTGTGGCTCGTCCACCCGCAAAAACGCTTTGTGGAAGTGTATACACCGGACGATGAATTGGTGCTGCTTGAGGGAGATATTCTAGACGGTGGTGAGTTACTGCCGGGTTTCCAGTTGACCGTCAGCGACGTATTTGAGGATTCGGCAGACGGCTAATTTCCCCCTACCGCTGAGCGCTGCCGGGGTTATCCCAGTTCTCGCTTCTGCCGCGCGGCTTCAAACAGAATCACGGCGGCGGCAATGGCGGCATTCAGGGATTCGGTGGCGGCAGCCATTGGGATAAACACGCGGTGGCGCGCTAATCGTTCGGCCTCACTGCCCGCGCCATGTGCCTCGCTGCCAATAATGAGTGCCCACGCCGCCGACCAATCTACCGCGTCATGGCTCAGGTCGCCCTCCGCGTCCGCCAGATACACCGCCAAATGACGGCAGTATGCGCCGATTTGCTCCCAATCCATTTCAATCACCGGCACGCGGAAATGCGCACCCATGCCGCTGCGGAGCGTTTTGGGATTATAGGCATCCACGCAGGTGGGGGAGAGCAGCACCGTTTGTACACCAGCGGCAGCGCCCGCGCGTAGAATCGTGCCCAGATTGCCAGGGTCACGCACGGCGTCCAGGATCAGCACCCGCTGCGGGGTGGGCGGCAGGGCCGGTGTTGGCAGCGGAAACACCCCCACAAGCCCCTGTGGCTGCTGGGTGTCGCTGATATACTGCATCACATCTTCTGTAACGGGATACAGCGGCGCGCCGGTTTGTTCCAGGGCGGCCAGAACATTCCCGGTCAGTGCTTCCGGCTCGTAGAGGATAAAGTCCGGCGGCTGCCCCTGCTGGAGCGCGTCCTGCACCAAGCGCAGCCCTTCCAGCACTATTTGGCCCGCTTTCCGCCGCGTTTTGGCGCGGGTTTGCAGGGCATTCACCAGTTTAATTTTTTCGTTCTGGCGGCTGGTAATCATGCGGGCAGCGCCTGGGTTTCAGCTACCAGCGGCAGCGTAATCCGAAAGATTGCGCCCTGGCCCGGTTCGCTCTGTGCCCGAATAATCCCGTTGTGCGCCTGGACAATTTTCTGAGCAATGGCTAGACCTAACCCCGCGCCGCCATCGGTGGGACGGTAGGTTTCGCCCCGGTAGAAGCGTTCAAAGATGTGCGGCAAATCTGCGGGCGCAATTCCCGCGCCGCTGTCACGAACTTCCACAAAAACGGCGTTCGGCTCCAGGCCAGTGGTAACGCAGATGTGGCCGCCATCCGGGGTGTAACGCAGGGCATTCTCCAGAATATTGTTGAGCGCCTGCCGGAGTTTGGCGTAATCAAAACACACGAGTGGCAAATCCGGCTGGAAGTGCTGTTCCAGGGTTTGATGCTGGGCGTCAGCGACCAATTGATGTTCCTTAATCAATTCCTGCACCAGGAGGTTGAGGTTCTGTTCCCAGAAATTAAACTCCTGGATAAAGGCTTTGTCCAGCCGGGACATCGTCAGGATGTCCTGAATCATGTTTTGGAGCCGGTCTGTCTGCGCCTCGATCTGCTGTACATGCTCGTACCATTTCTCAAAGGACACGGGTTTGCTCAACAAGTACAGGCTGCTTTTCATGATGGTGATCGGCGTCAGCAAATCATGCGAAATGTCGCTGATGAACTGCTGCAAAAGCTGCACCCGTTCGCGTTCGAGCGCCAGTTCCAACCGCTGTTGTTCCGCTTTATGGAGTTCGGTGACATCCACGCCAATGCCCCAGATCGGCCAACCGGCAATCGGGAAGTCGCGGGCAATCACCGACCAGGCAATGCGTTTGACAGTGCCATCCTTGCAGGTCAGGTTGGCCTCCCAATTCCGGTAATAGTTGCCCAGTTGGGCCAGTTCGGCCATCTGCTGTTGGTGTTCTTCGGGATTCGGTGTGAACAGCTTCATCACCTGGTCATTGCCGATAATTTCTGCTGCCGTGTACCCGGTCACGCGCTCACATTCTTTGTTCCAGACTAACGGGGTCCAGTTTTTGTCAAAAGCATCCAGCATGATGGGCATATTTTCCAGAATGCTGCGCAGTCGGGCCTCGTTTTGGGTCACTTTTTCGTGCTGACGCAGCAGTCTTTTTTCCGTATAGTCACGGGTGGTGTTGGCAAGCAGCAGCAAAGCCAGCACCACACTCAAAAAAATCGCCACAATCAGAAATCTGCCGGAAAAATCGCCACCCCGATCAGCGATCACAATCAGGCAACTGGCGGCGGACAGCACTGCCGTTAATAACGCCAGGAAAAATTGGCTGGCTAATAGGATCGGGATAATCAGGACAAAAATTTCGTGCGGGTCCCGGTCAACCTGGAGCCAGATCAGCATCAGCGCAAACGAACAGCCAATCAACAAGGCCGCGCCAAGCTGATAATAACGGGTGCGGCTGAGGCCGTAAATGACCACTGTTAATCCCAGACTGAGGCCCAGCAGACCTGTCAGCGCCACATTACCGGGGTGCTGCAATCCGGCGACCAACAGCGTGATTTGGAGCAGGGCGGCCCCCAACGACATGGCGGCCAGGGCGGACGCCCGCATTCGCTGCGTATCATCCTGGAATTTGGCAGTGGGTTTAAACAACCACTGCCAGACTTGCTGGGAATAGGCTGGATGTGTGGCGGTGGCGGGTTGCGGTTGACCCGGATTGATTACCATAACTTAAGCCTTTGCTTGATTTCAACCTTATTTTACAATAAATATTCATTATTTGAAGGGTTTAGCATTAATGAATTCTGAATGAATCAAAACAAGGACACAGTTTTGACTGTGTCCTTAGCAGCGGCTTGATACCAGCGTGGAAATCTTATTGGTTTTGCAGACTGACGGCGGCCAACTTGGTAAAAGTCTGCGGATCGCGCACGGCGATGTCAGCCAGAATTTTACGATCCACTTCGATGTTAGCTTTTTTCAGGCCGTGCATCAGGCGGCTGTAATTGAGGCCGTTCAGGTGCGCGGCGGCGTTGATGCGGATAATCCACAGACGGCGCAGATCCCGGGCGCGAGCGCGGCGGTGCTTGTAAGAATACCACAGGCTCTTAATCATGGCCTCGCTGGAGCGTTTCCACAAACGCCCACGCGAACCCCATTGGCCTGTGGTCATCTTGAGGACTTTTTTATGGTAACGTCGGCGGACGTAACCGGTTTTGGTTCTAGCCACGAAAACTACTCCTGTACAAAAAACACCCGGAGCAGCACCTCCGGGCTAGGCGTCTGATTGAAAAACAAAAGCCCGTCTTAGCCGGGCGGATTCTGGCGGTACAGACTCAGATAAGGAGCCAGTCGCTTGATGCGTTTAGCGTAAGCGGGGCTTGACACCACCAGCATCTTGGACAACTTGCTCTTGACGCGCTGGGATTTACGGCGGCGGAAATGGCTTTTGCCGCCCTTCGTGCGCATCACTTTACCACCGGCGGTTACACGGAACCGCTTAGCCGTCGCTTTGTGCGTTTTGAGTTTATATTTCTTAGTCTTGGTCTTAGCCACGCTTTTGCTCCGAAGTTATTTTTTCTTGTCGGGTATGGGCGCCAGAATCATCAACATGGTCATACCTTCCAACGTTGGCGGTTGTTCAACGACGGCCACGTCCTGTAATTCGCTGGCAACCTGGAGCATACGCTCCTGAGCAATATCAGGATAATCCCGTTCGCGGCCCCGGAACCGTGCCCGGACGCGCACCTTCATGCCTTGTTGGATCCATGACCGAGCATCCCGAACTTTAAAGGATAGGTGATGCTGGTCGGTTTTGGGACGAAGCTGGATTTC
>DATALK010000286.1:0-11111 GCA_036261085.1 Phototrophicaceae bacterium
GTTTATTCCTGGTAAAAATAACCTGTTGATTTTTGAGGTTTATTGATCCATGTCGTTTGGCAGACGGGGCAGCAGCGGCCCACCCCCCTGGTTTGTTTTTATCATTGGTATTGCCATCGTTTTTGGATTGTATTATATCATGTCCGGCATCCAGAATTTCCTACGTACCGGCGGGCGAGGGGTGTTGGAAGTGACACAGCAGGCCGAAGTGGTTACCAGCGCCACCGCCCAGTTTGTGCGCCCTACTGTGAATCACGTCCTGCTGCCCACCTTCACCCCGGCGCCCACCTGCACCGATTTTGTCGTTAATGTCCCCAATGCTATCGTGCGGGATCGTCCCAGCCCGAACGGGGCGATTGTCACTTCTTTGACCCAAAATGCGCCGGTGTGTGTTCTGGGACGCGCGGAACCGGACAGCGAATGGTATCTGATTGACCAAAATACCCGGACGCGCCGCATTGAAGGCGGCTATATGCACGAGTCCGTCATCGAGGCGCTCAATCCGACTCCGACCCCCAGTCGCACGCCGACCTTTGCGCCGACCCTCACACCGACCAAGACGCCAACGATCACCGCAACGCCAATCCCGCGACCAACGGCCACCCCCAATGCGGACGTAACCGAAACCCTACCCCCACCTACCGAAACGCCAGCACCCACCCAGGCAAAAGTGAATATTTAACAGTGGGGCATCAATCAAATTTATCGCGGTTTTGCCCTCAACCCCCGGCCCCTTCTCCCTCAGGGCGACGGGGAGAAAACGGGATCCATTTAACAACCGCTCCAGATGGGCTGCTTATCGAGAAATCGAAACGAATGTAATTCATTATGGGAACGAGGCCAAGTCTCATTCGCTTAAAATAGGGGGAATCATGTCATGGAAGCGTAAATTAATTCTGCTGGTTGTTATCACCGGTTTACAGTTATTTCTCGCCACCGTTACAACTGCACAACCGCCGCTAGGCGACCAGGTAGCCGTTGAATTCCGCGATAACCAGATAACGTTGTATACCATCAATGCCGCTGGCGAAAAGCAGATCATACAGGCCGCGACCAACACGCTGCGCTCCGCCCTGTATCCACAAACAAATTTCTCACTCCTCAGTCGCAACAAGATTAGAATTTCACCGGATGGCGCTATCATCGCTTTTGTTGGGGTTCCGGTTGACGATTTTGACGCCAGTTTATTCCTGTATTTTATTGCCACCGACACTTTAGAGCAGATCAAATTACCAACCGCCGCTGATATTTACTGGTCGCCCAACAGCCAATATCTGGTATTGGGGCCAGCCCAGAATAGCTTTGACAGGCCAATTCTCACCGATCTTTATTTATATGATTTATCTGCCCAAACGCTGACACCCCTAACCAACACGCCCGAAAATGAAGTTGAAACAGCCATCATGTGGCTGCCAGATAGTGAAACTATCCTCTTTGCGGGAAGCAGCGAAAAATGTCAGCAGGCGTGTACGGACTATGTACGAAACCTGTATTCCATCACTCGTAACGGCGGAATACCGAATAAATTAACTGATTTGGGAACCCAACTACCAACGATTGACGGAAATTTATATCAGTCGTGTGATATAGAAACGGTTGCTTGGTCTAATTTAAACAATCGCATCCGTTACATTGTCTTATGTGATGAAAATTATCATCTTCTATTTTCAACCACCTTAAAGGGTGATAATAGACTTGACATCAACCTTCCGGCACTTTTCCCTGGTGAATTACAACTCTGGGTACATGATGTATTTGACGACATTCCAGGTAACAATCTAATTCTCATAACATCCGGCTTAAAAATTGATTCTTCAAGTGGGGACAATCACACCTATGTTCGCATACTGATTTGGTCACCAGCAGTAGGCAATACCAGCATAATTTATTCTGATGAATTGATTGACACCTACCATCTTAGTAGTTCTGACTTGAGCGATGATGGCAATTCCCTAGTCATAGGTCTCGCGGATTTATCACTAAACACCGATGGAAGTCTGTGGGTTGTTGATTTAGATTCAGGCAAGCGAATTTCAGAACATAACGTCGATTCAAGTGTATGCTCAGTATCATGGCGACAAAACAAGTTAGTTGTATTTGACCAAATCGCATTATCCTTTTGCAGCGACATAGTTGATTCACTATGGTTATGGGATACACAAACCGACACGATTGAGAGCCTGGACATTAAGGGTGTTGTTTTTGTATACCCGACAGAAACAACCATTAAAACCGAACCAGCACAACCATGAGGGAAACCTGCGGCCCAATCGTATCAGGTCGGCTATCAATAACCGACCCGTTACCATATATGAATCTAACGCGGCTGCGAAGACAGATGCAGCGTGCGTTTAAACCAATCCGGCATGTGGGATTGAATCAGAGTTGCCGCCAGCAGCCGCAGCCCCGCGCCAATCATGATGATAATAATCAGATTGATATGCAGACCGGATAAAGCGCTGCCAATCATGGGACCGAGGAATTGTCCGGCAAACATCACCTGCGTAAAGGCGGTTGTGAAGGCTCCCCGCTGCTCCGGTGGCGTAGCCGCGCTGAAAAACGCATAGAGGGCAATATTAGCCGCTGCCCACGAACAACCGATGAGCGCCGCCGCCAGCAGCGTGACGTACAGGCTGGGGGCGAGCGCTATCAGCAGCGCGCCGACAGCGGTTCCAGTCAGGGCCAGCGCCACCAGGGAACGATAGCTAATGTAACGGAGAATTCGGGTGCAAAACGGCGAGACCACTGCCGCCGCCGTCAATTCCGCCAGCCCGTATAAGGCCATAAACCCTTCGCCCGCTCCCAGATTATTAACCAGATGCAGCGGCAGCAGCGAGACCACCGAGAAAAAGGCCAGGTGCATCAAAATGCTCGTCAGTCCAACTGGCCTGAAGGCTGGCGAACGCCAGGGATTCACAGCGGGCGCTGCCGCCACAGGTTTGGGCGCCGTCGTTGGTCGCAGTCGCACCTGGGTCACATGCCACATACTGACCATCGCCAGCCCAAACGCCAGCACATACATGGCCTGATAGTTCAGCGGAAACGGCGCTTTTTCCAGCCAGACGCCCAGTGCCAGGCCACTTAAGCCCAGGGTCACATTCATCGCCAGCGAACGCTGGCTGAGCAGCGGCGGGACGCGCGTTTCATCAACCGTTTCCAGCATCAAAACCATAAATACCACCGACGAAATCCCTTGCGCCAGTGCTGGTAAGGCCAGTGATAAGATGAGCCATACCGATTGGAAATGGGTGGGTATAAATGGGGTAAAAGCCGGGAGCAAAAAAACCAAACGAAACAGCAGCGCCGGCCAGAATAATGCTTTTTTGGTATTGGCCGCGCGCCGCAGCCACCAGTTACTTAAGGACGCCGAAAACAACAGCACCAGCGCGGGCAGCGAAGTCAGCAGGCTTAAATCGCTGGCTTCAGCGCCCAGCCGAATGGCATACACCGATAAAAATCGGCTGGTTGCGGGCAGTGCCAAACCAAACCAGACAATATCGAGAACAAAATGAGAAAAGTTGGACTCATCGAGCGATGTTGAATGAGGCAGAGCGAGACGCATGACAGAAATCACCTGTGCAAATGACGAACAAACACGATCAATAAACACCCAACCTAAGGCCCGGATAGGGTTGGTTTCCCTACGATTGACCACCGCTTTGATGTGGCAAAAGTAACGATAATGGTTCGTAAAATTGAGGAATGTGTGTTTATCTTAAGACTATGATAGACCCAGAATCAATGATAATGAGATTGAGATCGCTTGAATAGAGCCAAGTAGTTTTTGAGTTCTAGGCCAAGTGGGAGTATATTCGTAACAGGAGATCAGCAGCACAAGGGAGCAAAACCATGTCTTTTTTTGGCACACGCCGTCAGGCCGAACCGACCCCGCCCCCCAGCCAACCCGAACGTTCTGAACCACCCAAGCCGTCCGTTCCGCCGTCACCGGTTGGGTTTGAAACGCTGTTGGGGGCCAGCAGCACCATGGAAGGCATCCTGCGCAGCAGCGCCAACGTGCGGTTAGACGGAACTTTTAAAGGTACGCTGGAAATCACCGGCAATATCCTCGTCGGCGAAACCGCCAAAATCGAAGCCGACATCAACGCCAAAAATATTTCTGTCGCCGGCGCAGTTCGCGGCAACATCAGCGGCAAAAAAGTGCAACTGCTGCGCACGGGCCGGGTGTGGGGTGACATCCAGGCCACCGCCCTCACCACCGAAGAAGGCGCATTTATTGACGGCAAAATCACGATGGTGAGCCATGAGGCCGCCGCCCCAGTCGTCGAACCACCGATAGAAGCGGCGCCGCCGGAAGCCGAAATCAGCGAACCGGAGCCATCCGTGAGTGCCAGCAGTGCGCCCATAATGGACATTGAACCGGAAACTGCCGTCTCGGAGCTACCGGAAAACCCACCTGCTGCCAACCCGTTTGCGCTCAAAGATGAAACCGACGAACCCGAAGCGCCCGAAGAACGTTAAGTAAAACACTGTAGCACCGTCCGGGTAAAACAGATTCCAGGAGTCATGGTGTGCGCCGTTTGATCTTTGTCCTTTTTGTGTTAACTGCCCTGGCCGCTCTGGGGCTGTCGCTTTTTGTCCCGACCCACGCCATGACCCGGCCCTTGCAACTGGCGGCGCTGGTGTTGTTTATGTTGGTGGTCAGCGCCCGGATTGTGACCGGCGGCCAATCCCAACGAACGCGCGCGCCCTCGTCGCAGGTGGCGGAAATCGAAAAACTCTACTTCCGTGCGATGCGGGAAATGATTAACGACGCGCCCAATCTCGTCCAGGCCATTAACGATTTACAGCGGATACTTGGCATTGATCCGCACTACAAAAATACGCGCCATTACTTAAGCCGTGCGCAGGCGATGCAATCCGCCGGGACGGACGCCACCCTGCCATTTGTTCCCTCACGCAATAATGTCGAATTTATGCACCTGCAAGAGCAGCTCATTGACCCTGACCCGGACATTCGCAAATCAGTGGTGATGGAATTGATTCAATACGGCGAAATCGCCACTGACCCCCTGATCGCCCTGCTGATGGATGAAGACTCCGACGTGCGCGTTCACGCCGCTACCGCCCTCGGTTGGGTCGGCGGCGGCCATGCCGTACCACCGCTCCTGGTCGCGCTGCAAGACGAGAATAATTATGTACGCCGCTACGCTGCCCGCGCGATGTGTTGGGTCGTTAATGCCAGCGCCGTTGAGGGACTGGTCGAATCGTTAAAAGATGAGGATAGTTATGTGCGCCAATATGCGGCGCGTGCGCTGGGCTGGAGCCAGGACGCGCGCGCTGTCCGCCCTCTGCTCGAACTGCTGGCCGTCGAACAAAGTGCCGACGTGCGCGATTACGCGCTGACCGCATTAGATGATCTCGGCGAACGTCCAGCGCGGGTCGAACGAGCGGACGAAATCACCGAATAACCTATGATGGACCTGATTCTGGATGTGGTTGATTTGCTGCAATTGCAGGAAATCTGGAGTTGGCGGCCCAGCGTGACTGCGTTCAGCCGCCTGCAACGGCGGGATGGGCCGCCCGGCTTACTCCGGTTTGATCTGGAAGAACTGGTGCCGCGCCTGACGCGCCTGCGGCATTCCCCAGAGTGGCGGCAAAATCACTCAGAAAGCGACCCAGCCAAAGTGCCGCTTCGAGATTTTCTGGCAACCGACCTGCTCACACTTTATCCCGATACTGACGCCGCCACCATCTGCCAACAGGTCTTCCGTTCGGCGTATCAGGCCTTTGTGGTCGGCCAATATCGCGGGACGGTGGCCGCGACCTGCTCCTGGCTGCGCGCCCTCGCCGCTGTCCGGTGTCTCGCCCCTGATGATTATCTGGATGCCGACCATCTGCCGCGTTCGGGTTCGCCGGACTGGATTCCAGCGGACATCACCGACGAAATCCGCAGCCTGGATGCCCGCTACCGGCTGGCGGAAGCCGGAACACCGGCGGCGTATGTGGTCGCCGAACAATTCTGGTCGCTGCTGGTGAAAGCTGGTGAACATGATCTGGCAGCGATCCCCCACCCCAACCAATTCGGCGTTCCATTCACGCGCCTGTTAGAAGTCGCGCACACCTGGAATCGCTCCCCGTCGGTGGTTGGTTTGTGTTATCAAGTTGCGTTGGAGGAACTGTGATTAAAGTGCTGTTTGTGTGTCTGGGCAACATCTGCCGCTCCCCGATGGCTGAAGCCGTGTTGCAGAATATGGTCAACAAAGCCGGATTGAGCGACCAAATCCAGCTTGACTCCGCCGGAACCGGTGACTGGCACGTTGGCGAGCGCGCTCATCACGGGACGTTAAACGTTCTGCGACAGCACAACATCCCCTACGATGGCCGCGCGCGACAGGTTAACCGCTCCGACCTGGACACCTTTGATTACGTCCTGGCAATGGATTATTCCCACCTTACCAGCCTGCAACGACTGGGGGCAACTGGCCGCGCGGAAGTGGCGCTTTTCCTGAGTTATGCCCAGGCCGCTGGAACCGTTGCCGTTGAGGAAGTCCCCGACCCTTATTATGACGGGACGTTTAACCAGACCTATGAGCTGGTGTTGAAGGGCAGTCGCGCCTTGTTAGACTATCTGCGCCAGAAACACAATCTCTAAGATTGACTTAACGTTCCGCTCTGGTGGAACCGCTCATGGTTGTCGAACGGCTGATGGTTGCCGGTCTGGCGGTTGCTACCCGCGCCGCTGCCGGAGTTGTTGTCTTGGCCGCAGGTGACTTTTTAGCCGAAACCGCCTTGCTGGTGGTCGCCGGAGTGCGTTTAACTACCGGCGTGACTTTTTTCACTTCCGCCGTTTTCTTAACCAGTACCGGCGGGGTCTCTTTCGCCCGCAGCGTCTTCTGCACTTCGCTGATTAAAGTCTGGCTGTTCTGATGATCGCCCGCCAGCGGGATATTCAGCAGCAGCCCGGCAGCGATGGCGATCACTCCTGGTAACAAATTACCGCTGAGAATGATAAAACCGCCCACCAGCGCCAGCGCCCCCAGAATAATCAGCCGATTTTTAGGCGTCACCCCGTCCGCTACCGCCCCCTTAATGACGGTCATGCCGCCCAAGCGTTCCGCTTTGCCCTGCAAGCGGGTCGTGCGAGGAAACCGCCCCATGACATTAATCGTCACCGCCAGCGCAAAGTTACCATTTTTCTCAACCCAACCCTCCATCCCCGGACGACTGGTCGTTCCCTTTTGCTGCAACCGCGCATTTAGGGCACTCATACACTGGGCGACGGTTTTATCGGTATAGTAAGTAAATTGCACGATTAAACTCCTCTGGGCCAAACTGCGCCCAATCCTTTTAAATTAACGGGAGGCATCCTGCCGCCAGCCACAACTAACACCGGCCCTGTCATCAAGGCCGAAGTGAGCGCGCGCCCGATAGCGCGCGAGACCGCCCAGGTCTTCCAATTCGCCAATCCATCCCGGCGGGGTCTACGCAATATTTCATCAACGCATACCCCCACGCAAATCTCAAGATGCGCCGATAATGATAGCAACTTTGTCCGTCAATCCGAACCGCTTATTCATAAGAGTTGGCAATCAAGAATTAGAACAATTGTACCATTAGGTGTATTAAACTGCAACCGAATTTTCCCTATTTTCGCCACTTTGGAGTAAACTAGCAACCGGACAAGAGTCATTTACCAGCCGCGTGCGGCCCTTTATCCGCCGAGTTTTTATCAGGCCCATCATCCTGGTTGAGGTTAAACCTAAAATGATTTATGACATCACCCGTACCGTTTCCCCCACGACTTCCGTCTGGCCGGGAGACTGCCCGTACACCGTCACCCCCGTTTACCGGATGGACGAGGGGAAAATGGTTAATTTAACCACCCTCACCTTCAGCCCACACACCGGCACCCATATAGATGCCACCTATCATACCGAACCCGACGGCCTTCACCCAGCCGCCATGCCGCTGGACGCCTACATCGGCCCAGCGCGCGTCGTGACCATCACCCGGCGCAGCGGGGCGCTCACCCCAAACGATTTCCAGCACCTTAATCTGGCGGGCGTCGAACGGCTGCTGCTTCACAGCTGGCTGAGCGATTTGGACGACGATCAATGGTCGCCGGAATTCCCCTATCTGGATATTACCCTGATAGACTGGTTAGCCGCCGCCGGTGTGCGTCTCATTGGCCTGGACATGCCATCGCTGGATGCGTTTGATAGTACAGAATTAACGTGTCACCATGCCATAAGTCGGTATAGAATGGTAAATATCGAACGGTTGCAGTTACGCGGCGTGCCGGATGGTGATTACGAACTCATCGCCCTGCCGCTGAAACTGGATAAAACCTGTGGGTCACCAGTCCGTGCTATTTTACGCACACTTTAAGCCGAGGGGGAAACATCAATGCAAGGTTTAGCGTGGGTTCTTTTTGTTCTGTTTGCGCTCGTTCTGGCTGGAATGTATTTGGGAATTCGCCGGAATTGGGCCGCGCCGGGGCTGATTGCCGGGGTTGGGGTATTACTGTGCATTATTCTGATGACCTTTATCTCGCTGGCGCAGAATAATTACACCTTCCAGGCCATCGTCGTTGGCATCCTGCTCGGCGGTCTGTTCAGCGGCGCGACCCTGGCGATTGCCTGGTATTTCCAAAGCAACGAACTGCGCGCGCGTCAAAGCGGCAGTGAAAGCTATCCAACGGAAGAACCGCGTCAGTAAAGATTGTGTTTTGACTGGCGGGGCAATTTGCCATGCCCCGCCAGCACTGACATTATCCGGCCAGTGACACACCCACCAACCGGCCAATCCCAAAGGTCAAGGCCGCTGCCGCCAACCCAAATAATACCTGCCGCGTGCCGGAAAACCACACACTGCGCCCGGTCATTAGTGTAATGCCCGCGCCAATCACAAACAAACCCACGCCGCTCGCGGCCAGACTGACAAAAATAGCCGTCGTGCCCGTCAAAAACGCAAACGGAAACACGGGGATAATCGCGCCAATCGCAAACAGGAGAAACGACGTCACTGCCGCCACCCAGGCCGAACCGCCGAGTTCTTCCGGGTCAACGCCGAGTTCTTCCCGCGCCAGGGTATCTAGCGCCGTCTCCGGGTTCGCCATCAGGCGATGGGCCAACTCCTCCGCCTGCGCCAGCGGCAGCCCTTTAGCCTGATAAATCAGCGCCAGTTCCGCTTCTTCCTCTTCCGGCACTTCGCCCAATTCAGCGGCTTCAATCGCAATCTGCCGCTGGTACAGTTCGCGCGAACTTTGCACCGACAGCCACTCTCCCAACGCCATCGAAGCTGCGCCCGCCAGTAACCCCGCCAGCCCCGTGACCAAAATCGTTTGGTTGGCAAGTTCCGCCCCGGCCACGCCCATCACCAGGCTGAGGTTCGACACCAGACCATCATTGGCGCCCAATACAGCCGCCCGCAGCGCATTCCCGCCAATCGCCCGGTGGCGGCCTTCAAACCGCGCCAGCGCCCCACCTTCGACACCGCCCGCGATGCTTTGTAACACCCGCTGGTGCGACTGTTCCTCGGCGACCATGTTGGTTGTCTGCGTTTCCGGCTGGCGGCTGTAAGTATCGCCGCCCATCTGTTCCATATTTGCCAGTGTGGGCAGCACAAAACTCCCACCAAAGCGGCGCGCCAGCCAGCTTAAGATTTGCGCCCGCCAACCGGGGCGATGGGGGGCTACCGACTGGCCCGCCGCGCGCAGCTTTTCCTCCCAAAATTTGGCGTGGATCACTTCCGTCTCGGCCAATTTTCGGTAAACCGCTGCCAACTGAGGCTGGGTTTCAATCTCAGCCAGCGTTTGATACAGCATCGCGCTGTCCACTTCTTCCTGCCGGTTATCTCGATACCGGCGGAGATCACTTGTCGAAACCATGTTTTATCCTTATTGAATCGGGTAATTTTCCGTAAGGGCGAGACCGGTCTCGCCCTTCACCTTGCGCTCAAAGCCACAAATGCGCCAAGACTCAATTTTAAGAGGTTGCCACAATCACCAGCGTGTACCCACCATCACCATCAAAGCGGCGGGCTTCCAGGGTATACGTTCCGTCGGCAGGCAAAGCGACCTGCACCAACTGCGCGTCTTTGCCCAACGCTGTATCAGCGGCATCGTCATTTTCCGTCAGCACATTACCGTCAGCGTCAAGCAGCCGCAGCACCGAATCGAGCGTCCCACCAGACGCCTGCATCGTAAAGGTCAACACCTGTCCGGCCTGTCCGGTAAACGTCCAGCGTTCCACCGGCAGTACGGCTTGTAACGTCCCGGAAAGCCGGGTTACAGCCGCCGCGCTCAGATCAAAAACCTGCTCCTGACTGATGCCCAAACGGTAACTGCCGCTGCCATTCACCTGCTCCACGCGAACGGTATACACCCCATCCTGCGCCAGTAGGTAATCGGCAAGCTGTGCGTCTGTCGCATTGGGCAAATCCGTACCAGCCTGATCGTCGTTAAACGCGACTTCCTGACCATCCGGCCCAATCAACCGCAGCGCCACATCCAGCAAACCGCCATTATCATCTACCGCCGAAATGGTCAACCACTGTCCGGCGCGGCCATCGAGTGTCCATTCCTGCTGCACGGTCTGCGCGTTTAATGTGCCGCGCACGGCGGCTCCCGGCAGCAGCGCGCTTGAACCCACGCGCCCCGTCTCGACGCGGCTGCTCATGGCCGTCACCGCGCCAAATGTGCCATCACTGTCCACTACGTAAACCGTACCATTGCCATCTACCGTCACTCCGCGCGGGGCCACAAATTCCCCCGGCAGCGGCGAATTGAGGACAACCCGCCCCAATTGGCCGCGCACTTCGCCAGCGGTATTGACGATTAACACCCCTTGATTTTCCGTTGCGATCAGATAATCACCATGCCGCGTTACAACAAAGCCATTAATAACCGCGCCGGGGAGATTAAATTCATGCAGCAGCATAAACGCCTCCCCTTCCAGCACCAGCAAACGTCCATCCGAGATCAGGGCCAGCAGCCGCCCAGCCGGGTCAATCGCCAACCAGGGTTGAGCCAGCACCGTTTCATCAAAGACGATTTGGCGTTCGGTTTCGCCAGTAAGCACCCGTACCTGAATCCCAGTCTCCGGTTGATCGGTAACATAAAGTTGACCGTCAGGTGACACGGCCAAACT
>DATALK010000170.1:0-1998 GCA_036261085.1 Phototrophicaceae bacterium
CTCAAGGCGCTGATGGGGGACACTTCCGACAACATCCCCGGCGTGAAAGGCGTGGGCGAAAAAACCGCCATCAAACTCATCCAGGATTATGGAACCATCGAAAACCTTTACGATCACCTGGGCGAGATCAAAGGCGCTTTGGCGCAAAAACTAGCCGATGGCCGCGAGTCGGCCTTCCTCAGCAAAAACTTAGCCACTATCCGCCGGAATGCGCCGGTCACATTTGATCTGAAAAAGTGTGTGGCGCAGGATTACGATGCGCAAAAAGTGGACGAACTGTTCGCCGCGCTGGAATTTAACAGCCTGCGCACGCGCCTACCCAAAACTGAGCAACTGCCTTTGTTCGCGCTGGCCGCCAGTGAAGCCCCCGCGCCATCCCCCACTACCGAAAAAATCGCCGAAACGATCATCGTCCGCGACCAGGCCGGATTAGACGCGCTGGTGGCGGTTCTTAATAACGCCGCTGGCATTGCCTTTGACACCGAAACCACCAGCGCGGATCGCATGTTGGCCGAACTGGTGGGCATTTCGCTGTCGGTAGACGGCATTACCGGCTACTATATTCCCGTCGGCCACCAGGAAGGCGACCAACTCCCCAAACAAGTGGTATTGGATGCGCTGCGCCCCGCCCTCACCCATCCCGCGATTCCGAAATATGCGCACAACGCCGAGTATGATCTGGTTGTTTTACAGCGCAACGGCGTAGATGTAACGCCCATCACCTTTGACACCATGATTGCCGAATGGCTGCATAACCCCGAAAGTGATGTTCTGGGGTTAAAACGCCTCGCCCTGCAAGAACTCAACGTCCACATGACCGAAATCAGTGAACTGATCGGCAGCGGCAAAAAACAAACCACGATGGACACCGTTCCGGTAGACAAAGCCGCGCCGTATGCCGCTGCTGACGCCGCCGTGACCTTCCGGTTAGTGGATAAACTGCGCCCCAAGCTGGACGAACCGCTGCTGAAACTCTTTAACGAGATGGAGATGCCGCTGGTTCCGGTGATCTGTGACATTGAACGCGCGGGTGTGGTGCTGGATGTCCCCTATCTGCGCACCCTCAGCGAGAAGCTAACGGGGCGACTGGCCGCTATCGAAACGGAGATTCACAGTTTCAGCGGCGGTTATGGGCCATTTAACATTAACAGTCCCAAACAGCTTAACGATGTGCTGTTCGGCAAACTCAAACTGCCTACCGAGGGCCTTCGCAAAACCACACACGGCTTTTCCACCGATGCCGCTGTGCTGGACAGTCTGCGCGGCCAGCACCCCATCATCGAAAAAATTCTGGAATACCGCGAAATCACCAAACTCAAGGGCACATATGTGGATGCTCTGCCTCAATTGATTAACCCGCAGACGGGCCGTGTCCACACCGATTTTAACCAGACAGGAACCAGCACCGGACGGTTGAGCAGCAGCAATCCGAACCTGCAAAATATCCCCAACCGTACCGAAGAAGGCCGGAAAGTGCGCCGCGCCTTTGTCGCGCCGCCAGGGATGAAACTGCTGTCTGTTGACTACAGCCAGATTGAGCTGCGCATTCTGGCGCATGTCAGCCAGGATGAAACTCTGATGGCCGCCTTCCACCAGGGGCAGGACATTCATGCGGCCACCGCTGCCGCCGTCTACGGCGTACCGCTTGACCAGATTACCAAAGAGCAGCGCAGCTTAAGTAAACGGATCAACTTTGGCTTGATTTATGGCATGGGCGCGCACCGGTTAGCCCAGGAAAGTAACCTGACCTTTGCCGAAGCGCAGCGTTTTATCCAGGTCTACTTTGACCGGATGCCCGGTGTCTTGCGTTATCTGGAAGCGTCCAAACGGCAGGCGCGCACCAAAGAAGGTTTGTCTACCCTGTTTGGCCGCCGCCGCTTCTTCCCGATTCTCTATCGGAACTACACCCTGGGCGAACGAATCAACCAGCAGTTGGTGCAGGGAGAAGAACGGGTCGCCATTAACATGCCGATTCAAGGTTCAGCGGCGGATATTATC
>DATALK010000297.1:0-3691 GCA_036261085.1 Phototrophicaceae bacterium
TTGGAGGCCGGGCAGCGGTTTGGTGTGCCGCCTGGTGTTATCACCGGGCGCGTGGGGTTTCTGATAAGCCACCACTTCCGGGAAAACGTGGGTTGTCCAGCGTTTCCGCCCAAATCGCAGCGTTTCGGCCTGCCCCAAGACGAGCCAGCCCCCCGGCGCCAGCGCATCGTATAGATTGGTTTCGACCCGCTGGGCAGCGCTGTCTTTAAAATACAGCAGCACATTGCAGCAGAAAATCACGTCAAAGCCGGTTTGGGGCGGGGCCGTCAGCAGGTTATTCTGGCGGAACGATACCATTTCCCGAATGTGCGGTTTAAGCTGGAAACCGTTGGTCAACCGATCAAAATACCGCAGTTGGAAATCGGTGCTGGTGTGGCGGAAAAAATATTATAAAAGGTTGTTAATTTCAGGCCCGCTGCGCTATCTTGATCGAGAGGGGTTTGCTAAAATGTTTTGAAGCACATTTCAACCCAAGGAGCATGAGTAACTATGGTGCAAAAAACACTGATCGCCATCCTCGTTTTGTTACTGGCCGTGGTGCCGACATTCGCCCAGGACGCCGAAGCCATTGAACTGCCACAAACCTATGAGGGCGATGGTGTCATTTTCCAGTATCCCGAAGACCTGGAAATGTTAGGTGTCGGTGAAGGCTTGTCGTTTGGTACGGAAGACCTGGTTTTTACGGTTTTGACTCCAACAATGGCTGAGTTGATCGAATTTGATAATACGGTGGAGCTGGCGGAGGGGATGGACGCCATGCTGGAACTGTATAATGCGAATTTGGGCGAAGATGCCGAACCACTGACCGCTGATGAGGTCGAAACCGTTGAACTCGATGACGAACGGGAAGCCCTGGTTCTGCCGTATACCAACGAAACCACCAATGCGGGCCTGCTGGCGCTCGTCCAGAGCAGCGACGAGATCATTCTTGGCCTGGATGCCTATTTCAGTGATCTCGAAGTTGAAGAATTCAGCGAAGAAGATACGGCGCTGTATGTGGCGATTCTGACCACGCTGGATACTTCGGATGTCGAAGAATCCATGGATGTGGAAATCGCGGACGCGGGTGACGAAGAGGATACGGGCGAAGCGGTTGAATTGCCCAACACCTATGAATTCCCGACGGGCATCACGTTTGGTTATACCGATAACTGGAAAATTATGAGCGAAGACCCGCTGCTGGTGGTGCTGTCGCCCGCAAATGACCTGGAAGCCAGCTTCATTCAGATTTTTGACCTGGGCGCGATGTTTGGCGGCACCGATCTCGGTATGGAAATGATGCTCCAGACCTATGGCAGCGGCGCGGCCAGCACCTGGGGTGATACGGATTTCAGCGTTGATAAGTTCGAGATGACCGAAATCAACGGTTACGAAGCGGGCATTTACACCTTTGAAGGCACACAAAATGACTCCCCGGCGACGGTGTATCTGGTCATTCTGAACGTGGGCGAAGGCAGCTACGTGTCGGTGCAAGCCTACAGCGTGGGCACGGTGCCGGACTACTTCCTTGATGATGTGATCGCCACTTCCGAAACTGTCCTCGCCGCCGAGTAATTCTCTGCTCATCGGCTAAAAACGAAACCCCTTTCCGGCGAAAGGGGTTTTTTATATTGTTCGGGTTTAGTTCTCGAACCTGATTTAAGCGCGGATTTTAAGGAATTCAAACCCATGACAACTCTGACCAAAGCTGACCTGCTGGAGCAGATGCAAACCGGCTGGGTGGGCCTTTCGGCCTGCCTCAAAATGTTCAACGCGGCGCAAATGACCGGGCCGACGGACGCGGGCGGGTGGACGATCAAAGACCATCTGGCGCACCTGTCCGCCTGGGAAAGCGGCCTTTACGGGCTGTTGCAGGGCCAATCCATGCGCGCGGTGATGGGCCTTGACGCCGAAACGTGGCAGTGTGAAGGCTTTGACCCGATTAACGCGGTTCTGTACCAGCAGCACCGGAATGAGCCGTTGGACGAGGTGCTGCACCAGTTGTTCGACCAACACCCGCAGTTGACCGAGAAGGTCGAGGCGATGAGCGCGGAAGACCTCCAGAAAATTTACGACATAGATGGCCGCTGGCAGGTGCCGATTGGTGGTTTCATTGCGGCGGTGACCTATCGCCATTTCCAGATGCACCAGCCCTGGATTGAGGCCCTTGTCCAATGAACCCATTGACCAAAACTAACCTATTGGCGCAGATGCAAACCGGCTGGGAAAATTTTAACGCTTACATTAAAACATTAGACGCGGCGCAGTTGACCACGCTAACGGATGCCGCCGGGTGGACGGTCAAAGACCATTTGGCGCATCTGGCGACCTGGGAAGACGGCACGTATGGCGTGTTACAAAGCGAATGCCATTGGGAACGGATGGGGGTCAGCCAGGAAGCCTGGACAAGCGGCGGGTGGGATCCAACCAACGCCGCCATTTACCAGCAGCACCTGGCTAAATCATTGGCGGAAGTACAGCAGTTGTTGGCGGCCAATCATCAGCGGTTGGTCGAAAAAATCCAAACGCTGACGGAAGCAGACTTACAGCGGCCCTACAACACTTACCAACCCGGCACGACCTGGGAAGCACCGATTGTTGAACTCATCGCGGCCAGCACCTACCAACACTACGCTGAACACCAGCCCTGGATTGAGGCCATTGCGCAGGGCACGGCGGCGTCATAGAGATGTGACTTGTCACGTTCGCCAGCAGCCAAAACGTTTAACGTTATTTCGTCGCGGCGAGACACGGCCTCGCCCCGACGAAATCTGTATGGATTAACTCGAGGCGCTGGCGTACCGGCGCAGCCCGGAGCGGAACAGCGCCGAGGCGCCGACAAAAAACACCACCGCCAGCCCAATACCGCCAAACAGCGAGGCCGCCGGTAATTCGCCCGTGAACGCCTGGGCCGGGAGCGTGGTCATCACCCCGACGGGCACAATCCAGGTCAGCACCAGCCGCAGCCAACTGGGGTACAGGCCAATCGGATACCGCGCCATCTGGAACAGGCCGTCAAAGACCCAACCAAATAGGAAACCGGGACTCCAGAAGACCAATCCGGCGAAGGCCAGCAGCATCGAATACAGCACAACTAACCCGACCAGCAGCATCAGGATAAACAGCGCGACTCGTTCCAGGGTCATCGTGTTTCCCATCAGGACTGCCGCCGCGATCAGCACCCCCACGCCGAGCAGTAAATCCACGCTGGCGAACGGTTTCCACTGGCGAAAACTCGCCATAAACTGCGTGTTCACCGGGCGCAGCACTACGTAATCAAAACGCCCTGTCCAGATTTCGCCTTCCATCCCGGCCATTGCCGCGAAACTGGGGCCGATAAACAGTCCGTTGAGCGCGCTCAAGGTCAGGAAAACGCCCAAGATCGCCAGCGTCGAGGGCAGCGTCCAGCCCTGCACACTGTCCACTTGTTCAAACAGGATCACAATGCCGAGGATGCCGGAGCCGAGATTCAGCAGCGAGTACAGCAGGCTGATAAAAAAGTTGGCGCGGTAGGCCAACTCCTGCTGCACGGAGGCGCGCATAAAACAGCCGATTAAGCGCAGATAACGGCGCATGGTTAACCTCCCACCGCGCTGTAACGGCGCAGGCCGCGCCGCCAGACGACACTATATAAAACGATGGCGACGATTACCCAGCCAAGCTGAAAGGCAAACCCGGTGGTGATGTCAGCGGCGGACAGATGGCCCATCAG
>DATALK010000312.1:0-4481 GCA_036261085.1 Phototrophicaceae bacterium
GTTTAAGACCAATACTATTCCTCTAAATTGAGCTGTCTATAGACTCTGAAATGGTCTAAAAGTAGTTATGTTTTATATATACAGCTACTATTAACCTTTGGTGCGAGTTACCTATGGGTGTTAATAGGTCATAAAGGGGTAACTTGCTAATTGACTCGATAAAATTACGTTGAAAACAGGCTCTAAACTGCTTTCTATCATCAACGACAGATACTTTGAACCCTACTGACCCTTTGTGATTATTTTCGACTCGCACCATTGGTTATTAGCTATTTCCATGCAAGTATTGCATTTTTGTTGCTGCAATTAGCTTTTTATTGTATATTCGAAATCCCATTTTGAACAATAATATAATATTCCTATTTGAAAGGACTTCATTTTGATGTCGGATTTTCTTTGGGATTTGATTACATCTCCTAATTTTTTTGCATTTGGCGTCTTGCTGGCCTCAAGTCTTTTCGGTCTTTTTCTAGCCCAGATTATTCGGCAGTTCTATCATGGGCTGCGAATTATCTTATTGATTGCGCTGGCTGTAGGTGCCATTTATTTGAGTGTGAATATTGATAGATTGTTAGAATCACCAATTAATCAGAATAATTTGGCGGAGAATTTGTTTTCTAATTTAGCGACTGAGTTTGTTTCTTCAGCACTGTTTGTGCCACTGGTATTAATCCTGTGGGATGATTTGCAAAATTTTGAAGATGAACTTGTCGGTAGATTGATTCTTTCGATTATCGTTGTGATAATGATTGCGGTGATCGCCATCCTTTTGTTGTACACCAATAATATTCGATATTGGGAATGGTTGCCGCCGACCATGCGGCGGGTGGTTCCAGTCGCTCTCAGTAATCTGGGAATTGAATTAACAAGTCTGGTTATCCCCTGGATTATGGCAGGCTTCTTTATCGGACTAGTAGCTATAGCAGGTAAATTACAGTTTCTCAATCTGCTTGTTTGTTTACTTGTGTTACTTATTATTGGTTTTATAGGTTTCGTATTTTTCACATTGGTTTTAAATAATCCATCCAGCCCGAAGATTAACCCGAACCTAATAGCGCCGATTATCGGAGCCGTGATTTCAACACTTTTTTTTAATCCACAAATCATGAAAACAGGTGGGACAGCTATCATTTTCTTTCTTGTATTTTTAGGTTTCGTTTTTAGTATGGCTGCCATCCTCCTTTACAGCGATCAATCCGACGGCACCATTTTTGCTTTTAACATGTGTATTGAATTCATGGGAGCCTTAACCGCAAATATTGTATTAGAGGAATATAAATCAAAAACATAATCGCCAGGATTTGTCTTGAATCATCATCAAACAACTCGTACCCCGCCCGGCAAAGCGGTAATATCAGTAGAAAAATAATTTGGTTCGCAAGAGAGCGCAGCAATGACTGTTAATATTCGCAATTTTAAGGTTGGGCAGTTGCAATGTACCGTCATTCATGATGGCGGCGGCCAGGGAACCATCGAGCAAATCGCTGGAATCTTTCCGCAACTGACGCCAGATGAAATTGAACAAGCCACCTTAGCCGCTGGTTTTGACCCCAACGCCAATGAATTCTCCATGAATATTCTGCTGATTCAGGTCGGGACACGGCGCATCCTGGTAGATACGGGCAACGGCGCGGCGCGTGGCGGGCGTTTGCTCGAAGGGCTGGATCAAATCGGGTTAACACCCGAGGCCATTGACATGGTGGTCATCACACACGGCCATCCCGATCACATTGGCGGGATCGTGGACGATACCGGAAAGCTGGTTTTTACCAACGCGGAACATCTGATGGGGCAGGCGGAATGGGAATACTGGCTGGCCGAAGCCGAAAAGAGCGAAGACCATTTTGCGCGCCCAACGTTGTTTTTACTGCAAGGCCATATCCGGCTGGTTAAAAAAGAAAAGGAAATCATGCCCGGCGTCTGGGTCGTTCTGGCCGCCGGACATACCCCCGGTCATCTGGGCCTGCTGCTGGAGTCGGACGGAAAACGACTGCTGCACATCGCCGATACGGCGCATATCCCGGTGCAGATTTCCCGCCCGGAATGGTCGCCGCGTTATGACAGCGCGCCAGAGGAAGGCGCAGTGACGCGCCGCCGGTTGGTGGAATGGGCTGCGCGGGAGCAGTTGCCGGTGCTGGCTTATCACTTTGGCTTCCCTGGATTGGGACGAGTGCTTGAACAGGATGGCGCATTCCGATGGCAGTTCGGGCTGTAACGAGGATTAAGGCGGGTCTGCCGGGGATGACTGACAGCCTTCGCAGAGGCCAAAAATCGCCATATGGTCAATGCGTGCCGCAAAGCCCTGCTGCTGCTGCAACTGCTGGCGCAGACTTGCCATGATCGTGTCGTCCACATCCTGCACCTGGCCGCAGCGCAGGCACACCAGGTGATGGTGCGGTTGGGCATCCAACAGTTCATAAACAATCCCCGACTGCCCCAGATCGGTCTGCGAGACGAGGGCCAGGTCTTTTAAGCGCTGCAAAATCCGGTAAATGGTGGGTTCATCAATGCCCAGCCCTTTGTGCTGCAAGTGGCGCTGAATCGCCTGGGCGGTCTGGTGACCGCCCAATTCACACAGACTGTCCACCACCGCCTGCCGCTGAATGGTCACGCGTTCGCCCGCACCTTTAAGTTTTGCCAGTACCGCGTCCCTGGTTGGCATCGGTTTTAATTTCCTGCTAGGACATCTACAGCCCCAGATTGTATGCCACCGCCGAGGGTCTGACCACCCCCGTCATTCAGTTGATTTACGCCCGGTCAGCCGGGAGACGCCAAAACTCACACCCGCGACCACCAGCACCCCCAACACCCCGGCCACAATCGTGGTCAGCGCCTCATCCTGAATGAACGGCACCGTATAATCCGGCAGTACGGTATATGGCGCTTCCTGTGCCAGTTGGCTAAACCCCTGATCTTCGGCCACCCGTTCTAACCCGTCCGGGTTCGGATTGGCTAAGGGCGAGACCAGGGTAATAACCAGGGCAATCATCAGCCCAACCGCTACCAGGCTCGATCCCTGCGCGGCGACGGGAGCGGTTTCACCTAACAAATCCGGGCGCGTCTGCCGGATGAACGCCAGCGCCGCGACGGTAATCAACGCCTCGCCGATGCCGATCAGGACATGAACGCCCACCATCGCGGGCAATGCAACGTTCAAGGGCGAAGTACCGGAAATCGCCAATTCCAGGGCCGCCGCTGCCGCCGCCAGCGTCACGCTCAACCACGCGCCGGCGCCCACCGCCGCCAACTGCGTCGCCGGAGTTTTGGGCAGCAGCCGGTACAGCCAGCGATACGTGGCATAACCCACAAACGCGCTGATAACCCCCATATTGATGACGTTAAAACCCATCACCAGCAGCCCGCCGTCCTGGAATAACAAGCCCTGAACCGCGATCACACTGGTCATCACCAGCACAGCGGCCCAGGGGCCAAGCAGCACCGCCACTAAAGTACCCCCCATCAGATGGCCGGACGTGCCGCCGGGGATGGGAAAGTTAATCATCTGCGCGGCAAACACACAGGCGGCCAGCACGCCCATCAGCGGCACCTGGCGTTCGCCAAACTGTTGGCGCGTTTGGGGCAAGGCGACGGCGACCAGCACCGCCAGCAGCAGCCAGCCCACCAGCGACACCGGCACATTTAAAAGACCATCCGGGATGTGCATGGCAAGGATTGGAGCGAACATCATTTGATCCTTTCGTCAAAAATCATCGGCCAGCAGCACTATATACAAGAAATTTTAGATGTATATTCTTACATCTAGGGTGCAAATTGTAGCTCAAAATCCTAATGTAGCAACAAGCTGGGAAAAATGGGGTAAGAGGCGATGCGGCGCTGCCGGGAGCGTTATTTTGCTTGTCGCGGCAAGCAAATCTTGTTATAATAGAACAGATGTACTTAAGATCAACTGGCGGGTTTCTGGAGATCGGTTCGTGAACCGCCAGTGGGTTACAGGCACGCTTGAGCCGGGTTTGGTTGTTAATGGGCCGGGGTTGTGATTTAGCGTAAGGAGCGGAAACATGAGCCTGATTTATGTGGAAAGGCCATCGGACTCGCCGTATATAGAAACGATTACCACCGGGCAAATGGTAGGAAATGGTTCCACCATCCGGCCTGCCGAGGTTCATTGGCATCTGGTCATCGTCAACTACCGAGGCCACACCCAACCGATTATCACCGGGCCATTAACCACCTCCGGCGTAGTCACATTCACCGCCGGGGCGGAAATACTGTGGATCAAATTCAAACTTGGCACGTTTATGCCGCATCTACCCATGAGAAAAACGCTGGACGCCGAAACCCACCTGCCAACGGCGACCAACCAATCCTTCTGGTTGCAAGGGTCGGCCTGGCAGTTCCCCGATTATGACAATGTGGAAACATTTATCGCCCGCCTCGTGCGGGATGAGGTGCTGGTTTGTGACCCGGTAGTAACCGCCGCCTTAAACGACCAACCGCCAGCGATACCGGCCCGCACCAGA
>DATALK010000173.1:0-3678 GCA_036261085.1 Phototrophicaceae bacterium
CGCCGCGAAGGTGAAAAAGGAAGGTGTCAACGTTATCCCCGAAGTCATGATCCCGCTGGTGGGCGGCATCGGTGAACTGAAACCCCAGTCCGATCTGGTTCACAAAGTGGCGAAGGAAGTCATCGCCCAAACCGGCGTCGAATTCCACTACCAGGTGGGGACGATGATCGAACTGCCGCGCGCCGCCCTGATGGCCGACCAGATTGCCGGTATCGCTGAGTTCTTCAGCTTCGGCACGAACGACCTGACCCAGACGACGATGGGCCTCAGCCGTGACGACGCGGGCCGCTTCCTGCCGCTGTACGTCGAACGGAAGATTATGCCCGATGATCCGTTCCAGACCATTGACCAGGAAGGCGTCGGCCAACTGGTGAAGATGGGTGTGGAACGTGGCCGCTCGGCCCGCGCCAACCTGGAAGTGGGCGTCTGCGGTGAACATGGTGGCGACCCCGCCAGCGTCGTGTTCTTCTTCAACGCTGGCCTGAACTATGTCAGCTGCTCGCCCTACCGTGTGCCGATTGCCAAGCTGGCGGCGGCTCAGGCGGCGCTGGCGGCTAAGGGTGGCTCCGTCCGCAAGGACAAATAACCGTCTCGGTTTAACACCGGACTAAAATCACCCACCGCAGCGGTTCACTGGACTACACCAACGAACCCCGCCGCTCCGGTGGGTTTTTATTTTCCCCGGCTGGCAGCCATAAAACGGTTATTTATATCATGCGCTATCTTTTATAAACTCAAATTAATAATTTTTAACAGTTTGGCAAGGAGAACTTATCGTGAAACGTTTTGACTATGATTTTCTGACGAGTAAGCTGAAAGATTCAGTCCTGGTTTATACCGAAATACCGCACGAGGAAGTAACCCGTTTAGGGGAAAAGGCCGCTTCTGAATATATCAGCCCAGAACACTCAGCGGCATGGTTTTGGCGTATGCAATCAGGATTTGGCAGCCGCATTTATGGCAAAGATGGCTGGTTCTGGCTGCGGGATTATCTGCAAGGACAGGAAACGGTTTTGTTCTTTAGTCCGCTTAGCGCTCAACCCGGCTTTCGCTTTGCCGATGGCAGTAAGCTGATCCAGTTCTTGAAAGGCATTCGGTATTTCCGTGAATTCTATCTGACCAACAGCCGGGGTGAATTCCTGATCTTCAACTTTCATGAAGAAATAACCTATGGGACAGGCTTGGCAGAAACTTGGATAGATGAAGAACACCACAAATTCTAGGGTCTCCTCGAACTCACCCCAGGTCAGATCACCTTTCAAGCGTTTCAGATGTTAGAGTGGGGTAACAAACTCCAATTTAACTGCCTCTACGAGAATGAAACTACTACCAAACCATTTGACCTTATCTTTGAAGGCTGCTGGATTAAAAACTGGAATTCTTCAGCTTATCCAAAAATCGAGCCAGCCTACCAAATACTCTTGCGAACAGAGCTACACGGGCAAGAAATTGACATCCGAACCCATACCTTTGACGGTTATTTTGCCTATCGTCAACTTCGAATTGAAAAATGAACTCACTCCACGAGGGTTTCGGTTAGCAGCGCCAAACGAAAAACCAGGAAAGGGCACGGCAGCACTCACCCTATTCCTGGTATTGGATCGTTTCAGCAAATCCTCGGCAGTTGTTCGCCGCTTAACATATCAACAATGCGGCTGGCCCCGATGCGGCTTTTTATCGTCACCCGACCCGGTGGCTTCTCGTCCACCTGCCCAATGATGGCCGCGCTGTCGTCAAAGTCGCGGAGAATTGCCAGCGCGTGTTCGGCCTCTTCTGCCGGGACAAACGTCAGAAAACGCCCTTCGTTAGCGACGTATAACGGGTCAAAGCCCAGCATCTCACACGCGCCCTGCACATCCTCACGCACCGGAATCGCGCTCTCTCGAATATCAATGTGCAGCCGCGCCGACTCCGCGATTTCCACCAACGTGGTGGCGACGCCGCCGCGTGTACAGTCGCGCAAACAGTGAACATCCAGACCCGCGTCCAGCAGCTTTTGCACCACACCGTGCAGGGGCGCAGTATCGCTCTCAATCGCGCTCTCAAACGCCAACCCTTCGCGCACCGCCATGATTGCCATACCATGCCGCCCGATGTCGCCGTTCAGCAGCAGTACATCCCCCGCGCGCACACTGGACGGCGCAATCACGCGGTCATGTTCGATTAACCCCACCCCCGCCGTGTTGATAAAAATGCCGTCGCCTTTGCCCCGGTCAACCACCTTGGTATCCCCGGTGACAATCTGTACCCCCGCCACCTGTGCCGCCGCCTGCATGGAACGCACCACCTGCCACAGGGTATCCATCGGCAGTCCTTCTTCCAGGATAAACCCGGCGCTCAGGAACAGAGGCCGCGCGCCACACATCGCCAAATCATTCACCGTGCCGTGAACCGCCAGCTTGCCAATGTCGCCGCCGGGAAAAAACAATGGCTGCACCACGTAAGAATCGGTGGTAAACGCCATCTTGCCCCCGCTGACCGGAAACACCGCGCCATCATGCCGCGACTCCAGCAAATCATTCTGGAAGGTCGGCACGATCATCTTTTCCAGCAGATTGTGCATCAGCTTCCCGCCGCTGCCGTGCGCCAGCAGAATATGGGGGTACTGTGAAATCGGAATCGGACACACCGGCGCGAACTCAAAACCATCCGTCATGATGCTGCTTCTTCCTGTACCGGCGCGCGCCGGTAACGATAATAAGCCGCGCACGCGCCTTCCGTTGAAACCATTGTCGCCCCCAGGGGGTGTTCGGGCGTACACAGTGTTCCAAACGCGGGGCATTGATTTGGCTTCTTTTCGCCCTGTAAAATCAGTCCGCTGATGCAGGCCGACGATTCCTCAACCGTCATTTCCACCAGCCCAAAACGTTTTTCGGCATCGAATTCGGCATATTTTTCGCGCAGTCCCAGACCGCTCTGCGGGATACTGCCAATGCCGCGCCACTTTCGCGGGATCACCTCAAACACTTCTCGAATGGTCTGCTGTGCCGGGACGTTCCCCTCGCGCCGCACCGAACGCGCATACTGATTTTCAACTTCGGCGCGGCCTTCTTCCAACTGCTTGACACACAGGTAAATACCTTGCAGGATGTCCACCGGCTCGAAGCCCGTCACCACAAACGGCACGCCGTATTTCTGCGCTAACGGCTCGTATTCCTCATAACCAACAATCGTACACACATGCCCTGCCGCTAGGAACGCCTGCACGCGATTTGTTGGCGAGGACAGAATCGCTTCCACCGCTGGCGGCACGAGGACGTGGGATACCAAAATCGAAAAATTCTTAAGCCCCTGCTGTGCTGCCTGATACACCGCCATGGCGTTGGCCGGGGCCGTCGTTTCAAACCCCACCGCAAAAAACACGACCTGTTTATCGGGATTCTGCTGCGCCAGTTTTAGCGCGTCCAGCGGCGAATAGACCATGCGCACATCACCGCCGCCTGCCTTCACTGCCAGCAAATCGGTTTTAGTCCCCGGCACGCGCAGCATATCCCCGAACGACGTAAAAATCACCTCCGGGCGCGCGGCAATTTCCAGCGATTTATCAATAATCTCTACCGGCGTCACACATACCGGACACCCCGGCCCGTGTAACAGCGTCACGCTTTCCGGCAGCAGTTCGTCTATGCCAAACTTCACAATCGCATGGGTCTGTCCGCCGCAGACTTCCATAATCGT
>DATALK010000330.1:0-3165 GCA_036261085.1 Phototrophicaceae bacterium
CGCTATCTATTAGAATCATAATCCATACCGCCCTGAATGACAGCCTGAGTTTTGTTTTGCAACAAGGGCTTATGCCGTGCGATGACACTCTCGATAACAACGGATTTATCGCGGTAGCTAATACACAGATGAGGATGACGGGTTGTAGGGGAACGCCGGGTGCGCACCCCTACAGACGACCAGGTTGGGCCGCCCCTACGCCCCGGCAAATTAATCTTGTCGGACTACTGGATTACTCAGACAGGTTGGTTGCGGCTAACACAAAGGGAAAGATCGGCCCGCTGCCATGTCGTTGGAGCAAATCTCCGGCGACAGTGAGCGTCCATTTCGAGTCGGCAATATCGTCAACCAACAAAAGAGGCTGGCCGTTCAACGGCTCCAAAACCTCGAATTTTGACCACACATTAAGCGCCTGTTGGAAACTATTGTGCATCTCCGCTTGCGGCGGATGCGGCACCGTATGCTGAAGGGCCGCCCTATACGGCACGCCCAGGACGCGCGCTAACCGCTCGGCAAAATCCGGCACCAGGGCGGGCCGCCGCCGGGAGGGGATCGGAATCACGGCGCTGACGACGATTCCTTCCTGCTGCCAATACAACCGGAGAGCTGCTGCCGCCGCTTCAATCAAAACATCACTATAATGATTCGCGGCGCGGCCCTCACGAACCTGGATACCCCAGCCTTCATCATAATAGCCACACAGGGCGATTCCCGGCTGGTTGATATGAATCTGGGTCGTTTTTGGCAACGGCGACCCGCATCCCGGCCAGCGCTTGCGCGGCTCGAAGACCAGCGGTTGGCCCTGCCGCAAAAACGTCTGCGCGCGCAGGATGTCGGTGGTCTGGGCCTGAAATTTACTTTTTGCCCCGGTGCAATTCATGCAGCGGCCACAGCGGCCTACCGGCTGCGGGTCATCCAGCGCGCTGGCGAGAAAGTGCATCAGGCAGCCGGGTTCGTGCAGGTACGCCTGCATGTGGGCCAGCTCGGCGTAGCGCGTCCGCGTGACCGCTTCCCAGCGTGAATAATCAGGCGTAGTCTTGGCCTTTAGCAGGACATAATCGCGCTCGCGCTTTTCAATGATCTGTTCCACTTCCAGCAGGGTGAGAATTTTCTCCAGCGTCGAAACCCGCGCATTAACCACCGCCTGAAGTTCGGTACGGCTGTGCGGGTGCTGCTGGAGGGCCGTGATAACCTGCTGAACCTGTTCCGGCTTGGGAAATGCCGTGTCAATGAAGTACCGTTGAATATCCTCATCACCGGGGCCGTGCATCAGGATAATATGCGCCTGCGCGATGCCGCGTCCGGCGCGCCCGATCTGCTGGTAGTAGCTGATAATATTGCCGGGCAGTTGGAAGTGGATGACAAAGTGTAGATCGCTTTTGTCGAAGCCCATGCCTAAGGCCACACTGGACACCAGCGCCTTTACCTGATTACGGATTAACTGATCTTCCAGGGCTTCGCGGTTTTCGGCTTGCACCTCCTCGACATCGGCAAAATAGGGTTTGACCTTAAAACCCTCATTTTGCAACCACGCGGCCACCAATTGGCAATCACGGGTCGTGGTGCAGTAGATGATGCCGCTGCCCGGCAGATGCTTCAGCAAATGCGCGAGCAGCGTCAAACGCTGCGCTGCATCCAGCGGCTCGGCGTAGGTGTAAAGTTTGAGGCTGTCGCGGGTCAGAGTTCCCCGTTGGATATTCATGCCCGCGCCCAAGATGGCGGCCACATCGCTGACAACGCGATCATTCGCGGTAGCTGTCGTCCCGATGATGGGAGTTTGGGCCGGAATTTCGGCCAGTAGGCGCATAATCCGGCGGTAATTGGGGCGGAAATCGTGCCCCCAGTCTGAAATACAGTGCGCTTCATCCACCACCAACAGGCCCACCGTCTGCCGCAGCCGAGGCCAAACCTCCGCCTGAAAGCGATCATTGGCAAGGCGTTCTGGCGAAATGAGGAGCAGGTCAACCTTACCAGCCAGCAGTTCCTTTTCAATTTGGTGGTGGTCTTCGGCATTGGTGCTGTTTACTGACCGCGCGGTTAGGCCCCACTGCGCGGCGGAAGCGATTTGATTACGCATCAACGAAAGCAGCGGGCTGATCAGAATGGTTGGCCCGGCCCCCTGCGCCCGCAGCAGCCGGGTTGCTAGAAAGTACACCAGACTTTTGCCCCAACCCGTCCGCTGGACGACCAACATCCGCTGCCGCTTCTCGACTAAGGCTTCAATCGCCTCCCACTGCCCTTCCCGAAAATGGGCCTCGTGACCGAGGGTTTCCTGCAACCAGTGTGTCGCTTGTGTCTGATAAGTGGTCATCATTCAGCCAATCGGCTCCGCGCCGCAATTTTCCTTATAACCAACCTGATTCGTGCTTGTTATACTATCCTGGACGACTTACATGACCATTATAAAGCCCAACCGAGCTAAAAAACCTTGATAACCAACAGCAGTCCCGAACCCGATGGGGCCTAACCCCGCAAAATTGAGGGGAAGCCAACCCGGTCTTGCAGTATAGTTAAAGGGGTATGGCATCACCACAGTGGTGAATAGTCAGCAGGTGGGGAGAAATATGCAACGTCGCTTGGCAATCCTATTGAGCCTGAGCCTTTTGTTTAGCTTGAGTCTTTCCCCCATATCAGGGCAAGAAACTGTTCAACAAACGGATTTCTGGGCCTGCCCGCGCGAATTCGCCGGACAGGAGCTTCACGTTTTTAACTGGACAACCTATATCGCCGAAGACACTATCTCTAATTTTGAGGAATTGTGTGATGTCCAGGTGGTTTACGACACGTATTCCAGCGATACCGAAATCCTGGATTGGTTACAAGCGGGCAATCGTGGTTATGACATCGTGGTGCCAACCGATTCCACCGTCTACTTGCTCATCGCGGAAAATCTGCTGCAACCACTCAACTTCGATCATCTGCCTAACTTGGCCAATATCACCGAAACGCTGAAAAGTCCGCCCTACGATCCGGGCAACCGTTATACTGTTCCCTACCAATGGGGAACTATTGGCATCGGCTATAACCGGACGCGCGTGGGCAAAGATATCACCAGTTGGAACGATCTGTTCACGTATACTGGCCCGGTAGCCTGGTTAGAGGATGACCGCGCCATGTTGGGTGTGGCGCTGCGGTTGCTCGGTTTTGACCCCAATACCGACCAGT
>DATALK010000333.1:0-2748 GCA_036261085.1 Phototrophicaceae bacterium
GGATGGTCGGTTTTATGCAGGAGGGCATTTCGCTGGGGCAGCTTTCGCGCGGCGTTCAGGGGATGCGGGGGCCAGTGGAAAGGTGATGGTTCAGGATGAGGCTTGAAGAACAGGTAGCGGACACAATTACGGCGCAAGCACCCGTGCAACCTGCCGGACGTAAATTAAAAATTCTGATGTGCCTGCTGTATTATGTGCCGCATCGCACCGGGCTAACTATCCATGTGCAGCGGGTGGCCGAAGAACTGGCGCGGCGTGGGCATGAAGTGACGGTGCTGACGGCGCGGCACAAATTATCGCTGCCGCGCGATGATGAAATGCACAATGGGGTGCGGGTGGTGCGGCTGTGGGTGCCGCAGATTCCGATCAGCCGGGGGATGATTATGCCCGCGTATCCCTGGGCAGCGCTGGGGTTGATGCTGCAAAATGATGTGATCAGTGTCCATACCCCCATGTTTGAAACGGCCTTGATTGCGCTGCTGTCGGTACTCAGCGGGCGTAATGTGGTGATTACTCATCACGGTGATTTGGTGCTGCCGAAAGGGTTAATGAATGGGCTGATTCGAACCGGTATGTTTTGGATGTACCGCCTGCTGGCAAAACGTGCCGCCCGATTAATTGCATACAGCCAGGATTATGCGGATAATTCGTATTACCTCCGGCCCGTTATGAATAAAGTGACGCCGGTTTATCCGCCGATTCAGATGCCACCGCCGAACCCGGAACACGTTCAAGCGCTGCGGCAGCAGTGGCAAACGGATAGCGGGCCAATTATTGGTTTTTCCGGGCGTTTTGTGCAGGAAAAACGCCCCGATTTGCTGATTCGGGCGCTGGAGATCATCAACCAGAGTTACCCAAAGGCCCGCGTGGTGTTTGTTGGGGAATACGAAATCCCCTATGAAGACACTTGGGAACGCGAACAGGAATTGGTCAACCAGTATCGTGACCAGTTGGTTTTTGTGGGGTTGGTGAATGATATGCAGTTTATGGCAGATTTTTACGCCGCCTGTGATGTGCTGGCGCTGACCAGTGATACCGAGTGTTTTGCACTGGTGCAGGTGGAAGCCATGTTGAGTGGGACACCCGTCGTGATGACGGATACCCCCGGCGGGCGCGTGCCAGTGCAGGCAACGGGTATGGGCAAATTGGCCCAGGCCGGGGATTGGCGTTCGATTGGGGCAGCGCTGGTCGAAGTCATTCGCAACCGGCCTCAGTATGTCAAATCGCGTGAAGAGATTGAACAGGTCTTTTCGTTTAAAGCGACAGTTGACCAGTACGAAACAATTTTGCGGGAACACGCTCGACCAGCGGCTAAAGCCGAGTAAACCTTGAATCGGGAGGTAGGGATGATCCCTACCAGGCACACTTTTTGATTGATTAAACTATGGTAGATTTGGCAACAATTGAACATATGACGCGCAACGAGGCCGATATGGCCTTCAAAAAGCGCGTGCAAACCATTTTTGAATGGATTCAGCCCCGCGATGAGGCCGTGATTCTGGACTGTGCGTGTGGGCGCGGTTTTTACCTCAATATGCTGCGCTACGTTAGCCAGTGCCAACTCGTCGGGCTGGAACTGGATTGGCAAGTGATTCAAAAAGCGCGGCGCAATGTCGGCCAGCTGCCGAATTTGCTGCTGACCAACGCCAACATTTACGCGCTGCCGTATCCTGACAAACATTTTGACGGCGTGATACTGTCCGAAATTCTGGAACACGTTGACCGCGATGTGGATGGTCTGCGTGAAGTCTACCGGGTGTTAAAACCGGGCGGCGTGGTGGCGATTACCGTACCCAATGCGAATTACCCGTTTCTGTGGGATCCCATTAATAAGACGCTGGAAACGCTGTTTAAGACGCATATCGCTCATGGGCCGCTGGCCGGTATCTGGGCCAATCACCTGCGCTTATATACGCCGGAACAACTACGCGACAGTGTGCTGGCGGCGGGTTTTACGATTGAAGAAGAACGCTCGTTTACCCATTACAGCTTTCCTTTTATTCATAATCTGGTGTATGGTCTGGGCAAACCGCTGCTGGAGTCGGGTGTTATGCCGCCCGCGCTGGCAAAAGCGGCAGATCGCACCGCGTTTGATCAGAACAAGGGCAGCCTGCTGAACCCGATTAACCTGGGCTTAAAAATATTAAACTTTTTTGACCGGCCTAATGCGATGAATGAACCGCCAGGCCGGTCTACGGTGAACCTGTGCATCAAGGGGCGAAAACCGGAATGAGTACCGAGGGATGGGAGAACCCACCGCGCGACGACGAAGCCGCCGTTCAACCAATTGAAAATAACAGCCTTATTTCCGATGAGCCGGTGATGACCGAGAGTGGGGACGAGCGCGATACCGAGGCCCCCGCTCCGGTGGTGGATGTTGGCGATTTAACACTGGCGGAATTTTTCGGGCAATTCTGGCGCACACCGGGGGCCTCGTGGCAGCGACTGCGGCGGGTACTGCTAACCCCCGCAGCGACGGCGGCCAATGAGCCGGGAAGCGATCCGCACTTTTGGGGAACGATGGCGCGGCAAGAAGCGGAGTCGCCATCGCATACATCTGGAAGGGTTCGCGCCCGCCGTTGTTGGGGAAAAATACCTGGAGATTGACATCCAGCACCCGCTGAGCATCCAATAGTTTTTCTTTATGGTCGCTGGTCATCTCCGGTGGAATCCGGCTGAGTTCATTAACCCGGAAAAATGCCCCGATGACCAGAATCACCAGCAGCGCCCAGAATGTCGGCGTTGGCC
>DATALK010000335.1:0-4072 GCA_036261085.1 Phototrophicaceae bacterium
GGGATGCGGGACTGCGAGTCGTAACGCCGGTTTGTGCCAATAATCAGATAGTCGCTGTTGTTCAGCACCAACTCAAAGCGTTCGCGTTTGCCCTCGTTTTCGTCCCAATACACTTCCTGCTTGTAGCCGTTAATGTAGGCATACCACAAATCAACACCGGTGGTGCAGTTGTCAGGGTTGCTTAAGCCCGCCGGGGGATCATCCGCCAATGTCATCCCATTCAGGAGTTGACACACTTTGGGCGGCACCACTTCATCCCAACTGCCCTCCCAGGTAAACACCGTCCCCCCACTGATAACCGGCCCGCCGGTGATGACCTCAATCCGCAGACCATAGGTTTCACCCTTACGCACCTCCAGGGCAGGCTGCAAGGGGATGTCATAGGCCGACCCCAGAATGTGGGTATCGCGGGGCAAATCACCCTGTAATCGGCCCTCAGTCATCAGAATTTCGCCTTCGGGCGAACCGATGGTGAAGTGAATGTCCGCCGGTTCGGTGGAACTGCCGTCCAACTGCGCCAGATGCGGCGCGTGAATCTGGGTAATCGTTCCATCGGCCGGAACCGTAAACGTCGTGGTAAACACCTGGCCGGTTTCAAACCGCGACGCGATCATTTCCAGCGGCGTATCATCGCCGCCGAAGCCATTCGGCACGGCAATATTAATCAACGGCGCGTCCGCGCCTTCCACCTGCATAGAAAAATCAGATGGGATATTTTCGATAATCCAATGACCGGCCGCTGCGGGGGTAAACAGATGGCGGTAAATGTTGGTGAACATCAGCGCCCACAGCGCCGTGAACCCCACCACCCCGGCCAGCAGCACCCGCGCCGCTGTTTTGCGCCACACCACGCCGGAACGATCCGCTCGCCGGACGATTTCGACCAAACCCCAGGCCGCTAATATCGCCAAAATGGGATACATCGGCAGATAGTACCGCATGGACATCACCCATTGGTTGCCCAGCCAACCGAAGTACACCAGAATCCAGATAACGGGCAGCAAATTTGCTAACGCTCCGGCCTTGCCGCGCACCAACCGCCAGCCCGACCAGACCCAGCAGGCCCATCCGGTGAGACCCAAAGCCACGCCCATCCCCCACAACACCATCTTGGTAAACGGGAACACATAGCGCGTCCGCCCGACCCACTGCCAGTTCGGCGGCGATTCGGCGTTGCCGCTGACCAGATGTTGGGCCTCGCCCATATCCTGGAGCCAGCGCGGATTAAAGACCGCATCCAGCAGCCGCTGCACCCCGACCTTTTGGGAATTCTGGTAGGATTCCAGGTTGATAATGCCAAAAAATCCCGGCCCGTTAAAAGCATAGGGGTTGCCAACGCGGAAGACCAGGAAGGTCATGAACCCGGCCAAAATCAATCCGGTAAAACTGCGCCCAAAAAGCCGCTGGCGTTCGCGCCACGCCAACCGCCGGTCAAACGCCGGAAATAATTGCACCGTCCAGGCCACCAACAGCAGCCCCACCAGCGGCACGGTGTTAATGCGACTGGCGACAGCGGCCCCGGCCCACAAACCAAATCCGAGATAATTACCCAACCCACCGTGCAACTGCACGCGAATAGCGGCCCAGATTGCCAGCACACAAAACAGATTGGTGATGGGGTCCGTCGTCCAGAAATGCGCCTGCTGAATCGAAAACACGGCAAACGCATACAGCGCCGCCGCCACCAAACCCACTACCCGGCCATGAAGCTGGCAACCGATAAAAAATACGGCCAGGATGACGCCGACCTCGGCAATGGCCGACAGCGCCCGCCCGACCAAATGCACGGCGGAGTAATCACCCCAGACATTATTGCCAGTGACATTCACCAGCAAATCCGCCGTCCACCGCACCATAAACGTCGGCAGGGTTCCATACACATACAGCCCGTTACCGGTATTATTCGGATTCAGAGCGGAACATTCGGCATCAAAAAAACCGCCGCGCCCCCCCGTCGCCGGGTAACGCTCCAGGCAGCGCTGCTGCATCTCCTGGGGGAAATCCGCCGTAATAATGAGCGGGCCGTTTAACGATGACACCACGCTGGACAAAAACCGTTCGTCGGGGTGGAAACGCACAAAGTCGTCCCAGTTCTGCCCCACAAACCGAAAATAAGCGCCAAACAGCAGCACCAACGCCAGCAGAACCCCAACCAACACATCACTGCGGGTCAGTCCCCAACCGCGCGTTTTTACCTCAAACTGGGTCGAAACCACATCTGCCATATGCACCTGCATCCGTTGAGCCGGGGCGAAGGATGCGTTCGCCCCGGTGACTTTTATATCCTACACACAAAAGGGGATTTTTCCTCACCCCGCCGCGCCATTATTGATGATAAAATCAATAAAAGCCTGCGTGCCCAGCCGTGGCACGCGAAAGATTTTAAAATCACCGCGCGGCTTGTACGTCGTAATGACCTGACTGTAGCCGGTAGGGAACAATTCTTGCAGCCGCTTTTCGGACACGACATCGAGCGGTGAGTAGAAAAACAACAGGTCTTTTTCGGGGTCAAAACGGTACGGCCCGGTTAACTGCGAGGCTTGATACAGAAAATTGGGCACTCCATCCGCCGCCGCCTGCGGCCCGGCATCCCCATCCGGGTCAACAATCCCGCCCGGCCAATCCATCACACCGGCGACCATCCCCACGAGTTGGTGATCCCACCAGTATTTATAACTCAGCATAAAAGCATTGCCGAAGCCACCGCCGCTGTCCGCAAAACCACGCAAAAAAGCGCCCGCCTCTGTATATGGAGCCGGTGAAGAATTTAAATAAGCGGCATAATATTGGTCAAAATACGCCTTATAATTGGCATTACCGGCGCCCAGCAGCACGCCGCCAATCAGCACTACGCCCGCCAACCGCCCCCGCTGTCCACGCAACCATTGCTGCGCGCCCAAGACCAACAGCGCCAACGGCAGCGCCGCGAACAGGTAAGCTTCCGGCAGTGTACCGCTAGTGCGGGTTGCGCTGGGGTTTTCAATCGGATAAGCAATCGAAAAGGCCGACGGCAGCAGCATCACCAGCAGCATCAGCGGCAGCAGCCAATCCACCACATCCCGCCGCCGGAACATCCGCGCCAGCCACGCCGCCAGACCAGCCACCAGCAGCGTGCCCGTAAAAATGTCCATTGCCGGAGTATTCGGCACGGCGCTGAACCACAACACATCGCCTTTCCAGTTGTACATCAACAGGGCATTACGAAGGTTGCTCATCAGCACCGGCAAGTTCTCTTGAAAAGCCGAAAACCGTTCGGATAAGGTGGCATTGCGGAGAATCAGTTCACCGCTTTCATCTCGCTCCGAGATAACAGCATCCCCCAGCAGGCGACCCGAAGTCCGCATCCAGAAGAATTCCGGGTACTGCGCCGAAAAAGTCAGCAGCGGCACAAAGACCACGACGGAAATCACCACCAACACGCCCAGGTGCAGCCCATAGCGGCGGCGTTCCAACCAGGTGCGCGCCTTAAACACGACAGCCAGCAGCACGCCCAACACCACCACTACCGGCAGCATCCGCACCGCCTGGTAGGTATACAGACCAAAGCCCAGCACCAGCCCCGCCAGAATAAAATCGCCGCGCCGGTTATCCCGCAGCGCGCGCCCCAGATAGATGATGAGTAAAGCGGCCACCAGGGGGGTTAAGACAATTCGCAGTCCAATGCGGCTTAAAGCCACATGCCAGTAACTCACGGCCACCAACGCGGCCAGAATTAAACCTACCAGATTCCCCAACCGGGCATTCTCCCTGCCTATGACTTCCCGCCCCATCCACCACAGCACCACCAGCGTCATCACGCCTTCGATGGCGGAAAGCAGCTTGAGCGTGGTGAAATCCACGCCCAGGCCCGGAACCTGGGACAGCAGCGCCATCGCATACATCTGGAAGGGTTCGCGCCCGCCGTTGTTGGGGAAAAATACCTGGAGATTGCCATCCAGCACCCGCTGAGCATCCAATAGTTTTTCTTTATGGTCGCTGGTCATCTCCGGTGGAATCCGGCTGAGTTCATTAACCCGGAAAAATGCCCCGATGACCAGAATCACCAGCAGCGCCCAGAATGTCGGCGTTGGCC
>DATALK010000343.1:0-7009 GCA_036261085.1 Phototrophicaceae bacterium
GGCAAATTGGCACTGCGCTTGTTTCACCACTATGAACAGTTGGGCAAACGTTACTGGGGACGGCATTTGTGGTCACGCGGCTACGGTGTCAGCACGATTGGACTTGACGAGGAAAAGATCCGCAAATACGTCAAGTGGCAAACCGAGCAGGAGCAGCAACTGGAGCTGACCCAACGCCGTCTATTCGACTAACCTAGTGCTGTAGGAGCGCACCTTCTAGGTGCAACATTTCAAAGCCACCACCTCTGGTGGTGGTCATTTACTATTATCGTTAATTCAAAAATCGTTTCAGGGCTGCCAGATAAAGGGCAGTTTTTTCGGAATCTCAAGACTGTATTTTTCTACTGCTCCTCTTGCCATTAAAAATGGTGAATTGGAACATCTTTTTTCAGTCCCACCACATGACAGTTGCCATATTGTTTTGTGCGGCAGTCTGATAAAACTGCCTGAGTTGATGAAACATCTGGGGATAATAAATTTTAGGGTGAACTGTTAAATCAGTACGCAGAACGGCATTTGCCTCAGCCAAATCCTTTGGTATCCACGCGAAAAGTGTGTCCGCCACTACTTCTTGTAGATTTTTAGCGACTAATTGTACTTGGTCAATCTCAAGAAAAGTGATTTGAGAATAGACGGTATCACTTGGTGGGCCTTCTGGACATTCTGGATTTACCACTTTAGTACCGTTCAAACTCCAATCAAATGCCTTCTGCGCGGAAAGTGTTTGCCCTGATTGCTCAAAACATATTTGTAGTCCAACCGGCGCCCAGTTTAAGTCAAGATAGCGATTTGCTGTGAACTTAAACCAAATCAGTGTATTCAGGGCCGTTTCGCTGGTTTTACAGAGATCAAGCTCGCTTTGTGTGACCATTGCCAGTTGTTGGGTTATAGCCATCGTCTGCTCCATTTTATAACCACAGCAAAAAGCACACGCTTTTAGACATGTGTCGGATTGAATGTTCGCTGATATGGATAATATTTATTATATCACTCGCTGCTTTGCCCGACCCAATCCCCCTCTGGCAGCTTTTCCCCGGCGCGAATGGCGACCTTCAACCGGTTCTCAGCGGGGGTTATCGGGCAGCTCCATTCAGGACTATAAGCGCAATATGGATTGTAAGCCAGGTTAAAATCTACCCGGAAGAGATTGTCTCCCAAATCTTCCGGTTCCAGATAACGGCCCGCCGGATAAGTTTCTGTCCCCGCCCCAGCATCCACAAACGGCAGGAAGAATCCAAAGTCGGCCTGGTATATCGTTAACGCCACTTCTTCGCTGTCTACCGTGAAGGTAAAATGCCCATAACGCTGATACTGACGGATTTCGCCCGTCGTGGTCTGAATCGGTACAGTTTTGCCATCGTTGAGTCGTTCGACGGTGATGGTTAAATCCAGCGCGGGGTTGAGGTCGTAATAACGCAGGCCGGAGAAATAGGCTTGCTGCTCCGGTGTCAACGGTGACTGCGGGTGCTGCTTAAAAAAGTCATCCTTCTGGCGGCGGGTGTCCAGCAAATGGTTTTCGGTCATCGGTCACACTCCTTTTGGGCCAAGCATACCTTCATTCCGACGCGGGTTGCCAGCCCGCTCTTACACCGGCGCGTGCTGGACATTCCCGGCGACATTGATTATAAAAAGAACAGCGGCGCTGTAAACAGGGGGTAGGGTATGGAAACCACCGGCACACTGATTCTGGTACGGCATGGACAATCACAATGGAACCTGGAAAATCGCTTCACGGGCTGGGTAGATATTCCGCTGACGCCATTGGGTGAACAGGAAGCGCACCAGGCCGGGGAGCTGCTCAAAGATTATCATTTTGACCGGGCTTTCACTTCGGTTCTCAACCGTGCCGAAGCATCGTTACAAATCATCCTCAGCGTTATCGGGCAAACGAATCTTCCCATTGAACGCCATGCCGCCTTAAACGAACGCCATTATGGCGACTTGCAGGGGTTAAACAAAGCGGAAACGGCGGAAAAGTTCGGGCGAGAGCAGGTTCACGAGTGGCGGCGGAGCTACCGCGCGCGCCCGCCAAATGGTGAGAGTCTGGCGGATACGGCGGCGCGGGTGCTGCCGTATTATCGCGCGCAGATTGAACCCCTGGTGCTGGTGGGTCAAACCATCCTGGTGGTGGCGCATGGGAACAGCTTACGCGCCCTGGTGATGGTGCTGGATCAAATCCCGGAAACGGCGATTCCTGAATTGAACATTCCAACGGGGATTCCCCGCCGCTATCGGATCCGTAGGGACGCTGCCGTTCTCGAACGGGGGTATCTGGAGGCCGGATGAGGGGGGTGGCGGTCAGCAGAATTCGATCTGGACTTCTTTGTTATGTTCTCGCAGAAATTGGCTGATTTCCAGCACCAGGTTTTTGCGAATCGAGAGATTTTTGGGCAGCAGGGGGTTCTGGTAAAACTCATTGATTTTCTGCCCGACCAGGAAAAAGACCGAATCGGCGCGGAGCAGTTCTTGCGCCAACAGCGTTGCGCCGTTGCGATCCCGCGGGAGGCGGAATTCATCGCCCCGGCACGCCCGCATATAGTCCAGCGCGTGGGACATGGTGATGATGCCTTCGGTCATTAAATCAATCTGGCTTAACCAACCAATGGGTGGCACATCTTCCCGCAGGGTGGAAAGATCAATATCAATGGCTTCGCCCAGGTGGGTTTCCATAATAGTACCGGTAGTGCCGCCGCAGACGACTTTGCGGCCTTCAAAATCTAACAACCGCTGCGCCTGATAGTCATCCGTTGTTTCGTCCAGCGGGGGGCCGGTAAAGAGCATCAGGCTGTGCCGTTCCCGCGCATAAATGCCAACACAGGTGGCGTCGTCACCGACCTGCCGCCCGTAAAGCGACTGCGTTTTGGAGACTAATCCCTGGACAATCGGTTTAGCGCGCGAGGTTGTATGCAGCAGCAGTTGTTCCAGGTATCCGGCGACGTTATCCCAGCCCCAGCCAAAATTCCAGATGTTGCCCACACCCGCGTGTAAAATGCCGTCTGAGACGATCCCCAGAAAATCGCCCAGTTCGAGTTGGCCTTCCGCCGTATAAATCTGTTTGCCGAGAATGGTTTCCAGCGTTCGGTTAAGCTGGATGCACCGCCGTTTATGGAAATAAAAGGTGGGGGGATTGTCAAAGTTAATGATTTTGAAACTGTTGGTGATGTGGTCAATTTCGATGGCGGTGAAGGTGGCGTAAGCGATTTTGCGCTCTTTACACACCGGCAGTGTGCCGATCACCGTACTAATCACTTCTTTCAGCGGCACATCGGCGCGCAGCATAGTAACGATGATTTCAGAGGTTAAGGTCGCCAGGATGTTAGCTTTGACACCGCTGCCCAGGCCATCCGATAACACCACAATGGTTTTACGTTCGGTTTTGAACACCTTGACTTTATCGCCGCACAGTTCTTCGCCGGATTTATTGACGCTGGCGTGCCAGATGTCCAGAAAGCAGTCCATGATTAGACGATGCCCCGTTCTACCATCTGGCGCAGCCGGAGCAGACTGATTTTGGTTTCGGCGGTGGTTTCGCCTAATAACCCGGCGATTTCCTGCGCGACCTTCATCTGGTTGTCTACCACTTCGTCTACTTTGGCAATCGTTTCGCGCTTCAGGCGTTGCAATTCTTCCCGCTGCTGCTGTTCGTGGGTGAGGTCTACCATGATGCAGGCGATCATTTCCTGGTCGGGGATGGAGAAAATGACTTTGCGCACATACAGCCCATACTGCGCATAATAATGTTCGCGGGAGGGAATCACGATATGGTGTTCCCACGCTTCACGAAATTCGGCCACATCGTCCAGGAACGCGGCGGCGGGTTCACCGACAATCGTCTCGGCCTCAATCCCGAACAGGCGGCAGAAGGCCGGGTTGACGATTTGCACCCGCAGGTTTTTATCCAGAACGATCAAGCCATTCGGATCATAATCCCAGAGCAGTTCCCACAAACTTTTGCTGTGCATTCGGTATGTCACCCATTCACTCGAACCAGCAGCGGCAGGATTTCATCGGCAAATTTCTGTTCCACATTCTCCGGTGTGACGTTCAGAATCAACTGCTCGTCCACTTTCATCACGATGGAGTTCATACAGGGGCCGAGGCAAAACGCCCCTTTGAGTTCGACCTGGGTTTCCAGATGGTGATCTGCCAGCAGCTTTTCCAGCGCAATTCGCAAGTGATAGACGCCTTTTTGATGGCAGGCCGACCCCATACACACAAACAAGTTAATTTTTGCCATTCGGTTTCCTACGTTGTATCTCTGCCGGTAGCGCAGTTGACCTGTGAACCTGGTCAAATCCAGACGGACGCCACCAGTGGCGTCCCTACGATTCGTGTTGTAGGGACGAGGGCTGGCCCCGTCCGCTGCATTCCGCGTTTATACTCTGATGATCTTGAGGGGTATTGTATCCCTCAAACAGCAGCGGCGGCAGGTACAGAAATAATAACAGGGGTGCAGGTCTCTGGCGTCCTGCACCCCTGGCTCAATTCCAGCCGTTAGTGGCTGACGTGTAATAACTCGTGGGCTTTTTCGCTGCCCGGTTCACCGAAGAATTCCTGGTACAAGCGCTGCACCGATGGATTCTGGTGCGATTTACGAACGCTTTGCCAGCCGTCAATCATATACAGACCCTTGATGCGCTGTTCGATGACTTCCACGCGCTCCTGGCTGTAGGGCTGGCCGCCGCCGTTCACACAGCCGCCGGGGCAAGCCATGATCTCGATGACATCGTATTTGGCCGTGCCTTTTTCGATGTTTTCCAGAATCTTGCGGGCATTGCCCAGGCCGGATGCCGCCGCGACCCGAATGGTGTGCCCATTCACCTGAATGCTGGCTTCGCGCACCCCGGCCATCCCGCGCACAGCGGTGAAGTTCACATCGGCCAGTTCCTTGCCGGTTACTTCTTCATAGACCGTGCGCAGCGCCGCTTCCAGCACGCCGCCGGACGCGCCGAAGATGACGCCCGCGCCGGTGGATTCACCCAGCGGATCATCAAAGCCTTCGTCGGGCATGTACCGCAGGTCAATCCCGCTTTCTTTGAGCATCTTCGCCAGTTCGCGGGTGGTAATCACGTAGTCCACATCCGGCAGGCCGTTAACCTGATGTTCCGGCAGGGCGGCTTCGTACTTCTTGGCAAGACACGGCATGACCGACACCATCACCATATTTTCCGGTTTGATGCCCATCTTGGCAGCGTAATAGGACTTGCTGACCGCACCGGTCATCTGCTGCGGGGACTTGCACGATGACGGCATGTAAGTCAGGTTCGGGAAGTGATGTTTGAGGAAGTTAATCCAGCCGGGGCAGCAGGATGTCAGAATCGGCAGGTTTTCGTTTTTGGTGACGCGCTCGATGATTTCATGCGCTTCTTCCATCACCGTCAGGTCAGCGCCGAAGGTGGTATCAAACACGGCGTTAAAACCGAGACGGCGCAGGCCAGCGACCAGTTTGCCGGTCACGGGCTGTCCCGGCGGCAGACCGAATTCTTCACCGATGGCAACGCGCACGGCAGGCGCGACTTGCACGACTACAGTCTTGGATTTGTCAAACAGCGCGTTCCAGGTTTCTTGGATGTAACCCACACCGGTCAGGGCGGCAGTGGGGCAGACGCTCACACACTGGCCGCAGTAAACGCAGCTTGAGTCCGCCAGGGGTTGCATTTCCGCCGGAGCGACCACCGCATCAAAACCGCGCCCGAAGGCGGTCAGCGCGCCGACGGTTTGCACCTGGTTACACATCGTTTCGCACCGGCGGCACATGATGCACTTGTCGGGGTCACGTTTGAGTGCGCCGCTGCTTTTATCAATCGGGAAGTCGTAGCGCTCACCCTGCTGGTACGCCTGGAAGTTGATGCCAAATTCAAACGCCAGCTTTTGCAGTTCGCAGTCGGTGGACTTGGCGCAGACCAGGCAGTCCGCCGGGTGATTGGACAGCATCAGTTGCAGCAGCTTCCGGCGCGCCGCCAGTACCCGCTTGGAATTGGTGGTGATCTTCATGCCTTCGCTGACCGGCGTGGCGCAGGACGGGGCCAGATTGCGCCGCCCGTCCACTTCGACAACACACATGCGGCAGGACGCCACATTGTTGAGCATTTTAAACGCGCTCAGGTCAAGATGACAGAGCGTTGGAATATGAATATGCGTTTGCCGCGCCGCTTCCAGGATTGTAGCGCCTTCGGCCACGCTCACGGGTTGGTTATCTATAATAACATTGACCATGTTGGGCTACCTCAGTTATTGCTAATGGCTTTGAACTTGCACTTGGCCTTACAGGCCCCGCACTTGATGCAGCGCATCTGGTCAATGGTATGAACCTGTTTGACAGCGCCGGAAATGGCATCCACCGGGCAGACACGGACGCAGGCCGTACAACCGATACACTTCTCGGAAATGACCTTGTACTGGAGCATCTTTTCGCAGGCCCCCGCCGGACAGCGGTGTTCTTTGACATGCGCCTCGTATTCTTCCCAGAAATACTTCATCGTGCTTAACACGGGATTGGGTGCGGTTTGCCCCAGACCACACAGCGCCGTATCGGTGATGGTGGCGGAGAGTTCTTTCAGTTCCGCCAGATCCGCTTCGGTTCCCCGGCCTTCCGTGATGTTGACGAGCAGTTCATACAGGCGTTTGGTGCCGACGCGGCAGGGCAGGCAGCGCCCGCAGGATTCGTCTACTGAAAACTCCAGATAGTACCGGGCGAATTTCACCATACAGGTGGCGTCACTCAGGACAATCATCCCGCCCGAACCCATCATCGAGCCGATGGACTGGAGCGATTCATAGTCAATCGGCACATCCAGGAATTGGCTGGGAATACAGCCGCCGGACGGTCCACCGGTCTGCACAGCTTTAAATTGGGCGTTGCCCTTAATGCCGCCGCCGATGTCGTAGATAATCTGGCGCAGTGTGGTTCCCATTGGTACTTCCACCAGGCCGATGTTATTAACCTGACCAGCCAGTGCGAACACTTTTGTGCCTTTGGATGTTTTGGTGCCAATGGCGTTATACCAGT